>NZ_JAEQDE010000067.1:0-46675 GCF_020737865.1 Microcoleus sp. PH2017_35_SFW_U_B | reverse complement strand
TGTGGCTGAAGCCGCGCACTCGCTCCAAGGCGACTGAAGTCGCTAATCGGCTAGACCCCAGCCTTAAAAGGACGGGGCTTGCGCCTCGTTTTTCGGTCAAGCTTAATGGGGATCGAAACTACCACGCCAACCACCCTATCGCCCAGCAAGCATACCGAATCGGATTGCAGTATCTTTTTCTCCCCTAATTTCACAGCGCTAGAGCCTAAACTCAAGCCTTTTTGCTTTCCAGGGCCCAGCGAGCTAGCTCTGTCCGGTTATGCAGACCTGTTTTGCCCAGCATATTGCTAACGTGGCTCTCTATAGTGCGCTGGCTGACATTCATCACGTCTGCGATCTGGCGGTTTGCCATACCCTGCGCTAGCAACTGTACCACCTTTAACTCAGTGGGAGTCAATTCGACATTGCGGCGCGCCTTAATTTTCGGGCCGCTCTCTATACCTGGATTTGAGTGACGAATCAAGCGGGATGCTGCTTTCAGAGAAGATTCTACTTGGGCTACCAGTTCTTCGGGCTCAAAAGGCTTAACTATATAAACATCAGCTCCAGTGCTCAAGCCTTTTACTCGATCGGAACTTTGACCTTTGGCGGACAAGAAAAGAACCGGAATCCAGCTCGTGCGCGGGTCTTCTCTGATGTGTTTGACTAAAGTGTACCCGTCCATTTCTGGCATCATCACATCACAGATGATCAAATCGGGGACTTCTTGTTCGAGTTTTTCTAGAGCGTGTCTGCCGTTTTCTGCTGTGATGACGTTGTAGCCCCGAAACTCTAAGTAATCCTTGACTAGCAAGATCAAGTTCGGGTCGTCGTCAACCAGCATCAGCCGTTTTTGCTCTCCTGAATTATTGTCCTTCATGTTTCTTCCCGCTAGAGTATCCCGCACAATTCCTTGTTTTTCACTCCTGTTTTTTCCGTCAGTCCAGTGTCAGCCCGGGAAAGTTGGGGGTTGAGGACGGCGGTGGGGTGAAGGGATGGCGGTGAGGGGAAAGCGGGGCGGGTATTACCGCTTCCTCTCCCAGTGTTCGATGCCCGTTTGTGAATGTCTTGCGACCTGGAACGGAGCCAAAACCTGTAATGGACGATCGCCTGTCACGATCGGCCTTGATTGATGGAAGACTCACGCTCCCTAGCCCAAGTTAAATATTTAATCTCGATCGGTTCAATTGCAAGTTGATGCCCCGGTTTTAAATGATACTTCTGATATAGAGAAATTTAAGCAGGCTCCCTACTTACGTATTTAACTATTTCTAGTGTAGTTTGGCAAACTGCCGGATGTCTGCTACTGAGAAACTTTTCGGCAAACTCTCGCCAGAGGGCGATCGAACTGCTTCGATACACCTCTTAAAAAAACACACAGCGACAAGCAAGACTACCAGAAACAGGTAGGAGAGTACAGTTGTTCGATCGATCCGCAGGTGCGATCGCCCAACGCGCTCACGCTCTCTACTTTACCGTCTTAAACCTAACACCTTACTTATCCTGCTGTGCTTTTTCACCGCGCTATAGTTAAATATCTGCTTTCGCCTCAGCAGGCTCCGGCAAAGGATGAGTCAAAAAAGCGTATTCTTCAACCACCTGTGAGCCGATCAGATGTTCCTGAATAATTCTCTCCATGACGAGGGGAGTAACATCGCGATACCACACTCCGTCTGGGTAGACTACCATAATCGGGCCAGACGCGCACACTTGCAGGCAGTTAGCTTTAGTCCGAAAAATGCAGGTTTGCCGATCGGCTTTTGGCTTGTCCAACCCCAATTCTTGCAAGCGTTTTTTTAAGTAATTCCAAGCCACCAGACTGCTTTCTCGATCGCAACACTTGGGCACGGTTTGGTCGGCACAGATAAAAATATGCCGTTCAATTCGCTCTATTCCCAGGCTTTGGACGCAAGCGCTCAAGCCTTGGCTGCAAGATTCATCGTTGTTATTTTCAGATATTTTATTCATTCGTTAATAATAATTAATTAGCGATCGAAACTCATCACCACTCTCCCACTCTCCCACTCTCCCACTCTCCCACTCTCCCACTCTCCCACTCTCCCACTCTCCCATTCCCCCACTCCCCCACTCATCCTCGGTTCGGGAACCCGTACAGACAGATAAGTTGCGATCGCCCCTTACTAAAGCTAAATTAGCACTCAGGAGTCGAGAGTGCTAATATGTCAGTGTAAGCAGTCAGCCGTTGCTTTCATCGCGACCACTGACGGCTAACTGACTAGGATCTGTAATCTGGAGATTTATTTATGGCAGCAGTATCACTGAGTGTTTCTACCGTTAAACCGCTAGGCGAGCGCGTGTTCGTGAAAGTAAGCGCTAGCGAAGAAAAAACCGCCGGCGGCATCCTTCTACCCGACACAGCTAAGGAAAAGCCCCAAGTAGGCGAAGTTGCGGCCGTGGGCCCCGGCAAGCGCAACGACGACGGCAAGCGCGTTGAAATGGAAGTCAAAGTCGGCGACAAAGTTCTCTACTCGAAATACGCCGGCACCGACATCAAACTCGGCACCGACGAATACGTCTTGTTGGCCGAAAAAGATATTCTGGCGATCGTCAACTAATTAATCATTAGTCATCAGTCATCAGTCATCAGTCATCAGTCATTAGTTTAAAGCGAACGCCGCCAAAAAACTAATGACACAAGACAAATGACTCGCCATCCATCCCCAATCTAAAATCTCAAACCCTCTCATCCCCAAAAACTATGGCTAAGCGTATAATCTACAACGAAAATGCACGTCGCGCCCTCGAACGCGGTATGGACATTCTCGCCGAAGCAGTCGCCGTTACCCTCGGCCCCAAAGGTCGTAACGTGGTTCTCGAAAAGAAATTCGGAGCTCCTCAAATCGTCAATGACGGCGTAACCATCGCCAAAGAAATCGAACTCGAAGACCACGTAGAAAATACAGGCGTTGCCTTGATCCGTCAAGCTGCTTCCAAAACCAACGACGCAGCAGGCGACGGCACCACAACTGCTACCGTTCTGGCTCACGCAATGGTCAAAGAAGGTCTGCGTAACGTAGCTGCTGGTGCAAATGCGATCGCCCTCAAGCGCGGTGTTGACAAAGCAACCGGCTTCTTGGTCGAAAAGATTGCCGAACACGCCAAACAAGTAGAAGATTCCAAATCCATCGCTCAAGTCGGCTCAATCTCTGCTGGTAACGACGATGAAGTCGGCCAAATGATTGCCAATGCAATGGACAAAGTGGGCAAGGAAGGCGTAATTTCCCTGGAAGAAGGGAAGTCTATGACCACCGAACTCGAAATCACCGAAGGGATGCGCTTCGACAAAGGCTACATTTCTCCCTACTTCGTCACCGACACCGAACGGATGGAAGCGATTCTAGAAGAACCCTTCATCTTGCTGACAGACAAGAAAATCGGCTTGGTACAAGACTTAGTACCAGTGCTCGAACAAGTAGCTCGTTCCGGCCGCCCGCTGTTGATCATTGCAGAAGACATTGAGAAGGAAGCACTAGCTACTCTCGTTGTCAACAAACTGCGCGGTGTGTTGAATGTAACTGCTGTTAAAGCACCTGGTTTTGGCGATCGACGCAAAGCCATGTTAGAAGATATCGCCGTATTGACCGGCGGTCAACTAATCACCGAAGACGCCGGTTTGAAACTGGAAAACACCAAGCTGGACATGATCGGCAAAGCCCGCCGCATCACCATCACCAAAGACAGCACGACAATTGTTGCCGAAGGTAACGAAGTCGCAGTCAAATCTCGCTGCGAACAAATTCGCCGTCAAATGGACGAAACCGAATCTTCCTACGACAAAGAAAAGCTGCAAGAACGTTTGGCTAAATTGGCCGGCGGCGTCGCAGTCATCAAAGTCGGCGCTGCGACTGAAACCGAAATGAAGGATCGCAAACTGCGTCTTGAAGATGCGATCAACGCAACCAAAGCTGCTGTCGAAGAAGGCATCGTTCCTGGTGGCGGTACAACTTTGGCTCACCTAACTCCTCAATTGGAAGAGTGGGCGAATGCCAATCTGAAGGGCGAAGAGTTAACCGGTGCTTTGATTGTGGCACGGGCTCTGGCTGCTCCCCTGAAGCGGATTGCTGAAAATGCTGGTTTGAATGGCGCTGTCATCGCTGAGCGCGTCAAAGAAAAGCCGTTTAACGTTGGTTTCAATGCAGCGACAAATGAGTTTGTCGATATGTTTGAAGCTGGTATCGTTGACCCTGCGAAGGTAACTCGTTCTGCTCTGCAAAATGCCGCATCTATTGCCGGCATGGTGCTGACAACCGAGTGCATCGTCGTTGACAAGCCTGAACCCAAAGAAGGCGCTGCTTCTGGCGGCGGCGGCGGCATGGGCGGCGGCGACTTCGATTATTAATCGATAGTTTGAGAGGGCGGGCTTTCGGGTCCGCCTTTTTCATAGAAATAGCTGTCGCTCCCAGGGGACAGCTAAATTTTTGTATGGCCTGACTGATATACTAAGAATGATTGAGTATCCGTAAAGCGATCGCATCGCAAGAGGTCAGGCCAATGTCAGCCACTATTACAATTAGCCCCAGCGAAATTCGGCAGATATTTCAGCCGCGCACATCCAGCGCTTCAAGGTTTTGGGAACTGGCTCAAAAAGCAAACAATTTAGCTGTCATAATTGACGCTCGTTGGGAGCAGATTCCCCCTGAGACTAGAGAATTACTCAAAATTTTTGCCTATGCCTTAATTGAACCCCCTCAAGGAATTAAGGGAGTTTTTAGTGAATTTTTAGGGCGTTTTTATTTGGCTTTTTCTTTATTTTCAATTGCAATCAAAGGTGAGCAAGACGCTTTTATAGCTTACGGTGCAGCATTTCAACGTCTTCTTAATGCGATCTTGAGTGGAGTAGAACGGGAAGATATTGCTTATCAAAAAGCACTATCTGAAGCCCTGGAACAGACTTTTGAAGAGTTAGAAACTATCGAGGCGATGACAGCGGAGGAGGCCTGTGAACGAATCAGAGCAATTTCATATCAAGCTCTCGAAGAACTTTGATAAAACTCAGCAAAAACTAATCCGCGATCACTATCGTAAAAATCAGGTAGGATTAGTGAAATTTGTCGAATTAATCCAAAAATTCCTCAGAATTTTGAGTGTTGACCCCCGTCCCCGTCCACCGTTGGGACATTTAGAACCTTGGCCCAAAGGCTGTAGCCGTGAGGGGTTGGAATTTTGGAAGCTTGAGTTTAAAATGCCTCAGCTTCGGGGAGCCGCTGAACAGGGGCGACTTATCTATTTGTTAGATATTACAAAAAAAGAAGTTGTGTTAATTTGGATTTACACACACGCAGAATTTGAGAAACGACCACCGGATAAGAATTTAAAGCATTTATTGCTTGAAATTATGGATAATTATGAAGTTTCAGATGAAAGTAACAATTTAGCCGATAGTGGAGACGGTGAAACGGTCGAGGATAAACTTGGAGAAAATAAATCAAATGACAGCTAAGCAATATGAATTTATCATTTAAAGATTTAAGGTTTATTATAGAAGCGATCGAACATCAAATCAATGCCTATCAAGAACGTTTGCAGGTAATTGAAGATATAGAAGAGGATGAGGCTGCGGATCTAGGGAACGATATTAAATTTTTAGAGCTTCTACTCGCAGATATGAAGAAAAGTTTAGAGCATAATACTTCAGTCAAGCCTTTAAGTTCTGATGAGGTTTTTTCGCCAGATCGGAATGATAATTCTTCCGAATATGCAAAAGAAGAATTATCTTTTCAAGAATTAATGAAATTAACGCTTAATTTGTCACTTAGCGAGCGATTATTTCTAGTAGAGGCGATTACCTCGTCTGTGCGCCAGGAAGTCACTATCAATCAATAATCAGCCCATCAAGAGTGTGAGAACATTCTTAATTGCCCAAATCCTTGTCTTCAGAGACTGCCAAATTTTTAGTCATCAGAAAACGGTTATGACTTTGATAACCTACTCTGTGATAAAGACGCTGTGCATCGGGATTTTCAAAATCTACTTCCAGATGAAGAGCTTGGACTCCCAAAACTCGGCAGGTATCCTCTGCAAATGCTAAAGTCTGAGTTCCAATGCCTTGTCCGCGATAGTTGGGTCGGATATAAAACTCGTCAATAAAGGCATCCCTGCCTCGGTATTCTAAACTGTAACCCAGCGTCAAAATAATATAGCCGATCGCCTCATCTTCTTGCTGAATCAGCCACACTTGTCCCAAAGACGCATCAGCCAAAAGATTTGCTAAAACATCACGATCGACTTTTTCGTCGAATTCCAATTGTTCTTTTTTATGAAACTCTTTAACAAGTTCTAAAAGAAGCGTAATATCAGCGATCGCTGCAACTCGGTAGTTAACGGTCATAATACAGCCTCGAAACTTGACAAGCGATCAACCGCTGTGTGCTGTACCAGTTTAGCAGCGTAAGTTATCAAATGCTATCCAAGCTCGATCGCACTACAGGTAATGATGTCCGATTGTGCCAGAAGTACGATCGCCCCCTGTGCGTGTAAAATTGACTAAAATCTAAATATTTTCAGTAGCCCGATCGGCAACTCAATCCTCAAAAGCTGACTCTCTCAACAAACAGGCACAAAATTTATGAAACTTTACCATACTCCCATTTCCACCAACTCCAGCCGCGTGTGGGTTGCCCTCATCGAAAAAAACCTCGACTTTGAATTAATAACAATCTACTTGGACGGCGATCATTTAGAGCCTGAATTTGTCGCAATGAATCCTTTTCATCGCGTCCCTGTTTTGGTCGATGATGGTTTCACCGTCGTCGAGTCTCTGGCAATTCTTGACTATCTAGAAGCGAAGTATCCCGAACCGGCCATGCTACCCAAAGATGCGAAAGATTTGGCAATTGTGAAAATGGTACAATTGGTCACGATTAACGAACTTGGGCCGGCACTTTACCCCCTCAGCAGTGAAAAAATGGGCTGGGGAATTCCTGAAGCGCAGGTAATCGCAAAGGCTAAGGAAAAAGTCGATACTGTGCTGACATTTTTTGAAGGTTTGTTGGACGATCGCCCTTTTTTCGGTAGCAACACCTTAACATATGCTGAATGCGTTGCTGGTACGGTCGTCCCTCTGCTATCTTGGGTTGATGTATCCACAGACGGATATCCCAAAATTCAAGCTTGGTGCGATCGGCTAATGTCTCGTCCCTCATGGCAAAAAACCCGATTCACCGAGGCAGATTTGGCAGTTTACGCCTCTCGGAGACAAAAATTTCTCGAACAATCTCAAGCCTGATGAACCAATTCATTATCAAGGAATCGCTATTTGTTGAGGCTCAAGTTCAACTAGAAGTGAAGCAGCAGGTAGAAATTGGGTAGTGCTGCTTTCTTCAATGATGCAATTGATACAACCCTTTCTCCATAACGATTGAGCGTGCGAAAAGCAGGCGCTCATGCAACACTACCCATACTTAGGTGATGAGAGGGAAATCTGCTTGCGTAAAAATAGCCGGCGCGGCTGGCCGAACAGCCAATAAGTCCAATGCCAATCTACCTGTTGCAAGCGGTAGCCTGCTTGATAGTACAATTGTCGCGCCCCGTGATTGTTTTCCAAAACGTGGAGGTAAATCTCCGAAAATCCCCATTCTCGGGCTGTATTCTCGCAGTTGTCGAGCAGTTGTTGAGCAATTCCCTGCCGCCGATACTCCGGGTGAACTGCTAAATTTGACAAGTAAGGATAGTCGGAATTCGGTATTTGCCAAGGGAATCGAGAACGCAGAGCCATTTCTATTGTTCCTGCTATAGACTGAGTTTGGTGCGATCGATAATTCTGCATTCCTGACTCCCGCGAGACTAGCTCAGCAACGAGACAAATATAGTGTTCTGCTTTAGAACGGAGTCGATTTTTTAAATCTTCGTAAATGCCTAAACGCAACACTGGATACACCCATTCTACAAACCCCTCGCGGGAGTGAAAGCTCATGGCCAAAATATCCGCTAGTTGCGTCAAGTCATTTGATGCAGCCACCCGGATCGAAAAGCCAGAAAGTCCGGGAGTTTGTTGTTGGTGAGAAGCTGAGGAAAAAAAGGAAGGATTCACAATTCCAGGTCACTATATTAATTTTTCTACGCGGGTTACCGATCTGCCCATCTGAGAAATTTCACTTCTGGTGATAATGTAATATCACTTTTAAAAAAAGAATGTAACTTTAGACCAACTCCCAATCATAATATTTGTCATCGAGAATCTTAAATTTAAGAGATTAAATTGTATGACTTATACTCAGAGTTTATGAATGCGATTCAGTCACATTCTTTTTGTACTTTCCTCTAACTATTATCTGATGTAAATTGGAGATATTCAGTATTTTAGACTAAATTTATTTCCAATGAAAACCCATCCCTTAATACTAGATTTGTGGGTAGCGGGAAAGTTATTAAAAACAATCAAAAAGGTTTTAACGTCTGGTTCCCGGAAGCGTACCGCTCTCTGCTTGCAGAAATACCCGATCGAATATAATTTATCCGTCTAGCGGTAATTGACAATATCAAGTATCTACTAGACTAATACCGGGCGCGATCGCAAGTCGGATGTTGGCTGCCTGTCCCAGAACCCGACAACCCAGCTTTCAGCAGTGCTGGGCAATCAGGAAGCCCGTCCCCTCGCGAACAGGCCTTACCTGTTGCGCCGGAGGGCTAGATATTGTCCAGCGATATTGTGCTGCGATACTGTGCTGCGGGCGATCGAGAGCTTCAAAACTTCGATCGAGCGGCTCGATCGGTTTCCACAGAGTACATCCCTAGCTAAGATTAACAGATGGATGCTCAAGATAGCGGTGTTTCGCCGCAGTAATTGCCTTGGGCGTTGGTCTGGACGAGGCATAAAAAATGCCGCGCTCTGCCCAAAAAGTGCCAGTCTCACTAAAATGGTACAGCAATTGCGTCACTCGCACTTCCCCGCCTGTGTTGTCTGTCTGTCTCCCCCCCCGAATATCAGTCAGGGACACAGGGGCCGGAGAGGAAAGCCATATCCTTGGCAGAATGTGAAAGTTGCTGTCACCTAGGCAGCAAAAACACAGGGGAAGATGTTGGTTGTCTATTGTATCCTGCTACAGACAGTTTTTACACACCAAATAAAACAGGAAGATGAGCGATAATAACACATAAAGAAAGGCAAATCCACTCACAATCAGGACGATTATTCCTATGTATTATGAGATATCCAGAGGGCAGTTAAAAGTTGCGGATTCCTATTTTCACGCTCAACATAGAGGTGAGGGGTTAAGGACACTTCCCGCAAGACGAGATTTTTGTGAATATCATTAAATAATAAAATTGGGGTGCACTACAGGCAACTGTGGCGATCGAAGAATTCGGAATTGAAAACCCATAAATTAAAAATCAAGGTTGATTCTTGCCTCGACCCACTCACAACAACTTCAGATTCACGAATTTGTGTGACACCAGTTTCAAAAAATAATGCAACTGCCGGCAAACTCCAAACCCTTATGTCATCAGTCATCAGTCATCAGTCATCAGTCATCAGTCATCAGTCATCAGTCATTAGTAGTAGGTAACAACTGTCAACTGTCAACTGTCAACTGTCAACTGTCGTATGACTCGTGCAATTGAAACCTGCGAATTCTTTTTTTCAACAGACTTATTAAATCGAACTGCCCCGGGGCACAGGAGAACGGTGCATGAATTCCCAATCAAATCCTAAGCTCAAACTTCTAATCGTCGATGACGAACCGGATAACCTCGATTTGCTTTACCGCACCTTCCATCGAGACTATAAAGTGCTCAGAGCCGAATCTGGCCCCGCCGCCCTCGAAATTTTGGCAAAAGAGGGAGAGGTTGCTGTGATTATTTCCGATCAGCGAATGCCAAAAATGAGCGGTACGGAGTTTCTCAGCCTGACTGCGGCTCAATATCCTGATGTGATCCGAATTATTTTAACTGGCTATACGGATGTTGAAGATTTAGTTGAAGCTATTAATGCTGGCAAAGTATTCAAATTCGTTACTAAGCCTTGGGATGCTGAAGAACTCAGAGCTCTTGTCAGTCAAGCTGTTGATACTCACAATGTCCTGAAAGCCCGCACGAATGAACTGCGTAGGGCTCTCTCGCAAGAATCGCTGCTTTATGCCGTTACCAATACTATTCGATCGGCTCCCAATTACCAGCAAATGCTGCAAAGAATTGTGGAAACTGTCGGGCAGATGTTTGAGGTGAGTTGCTGTTTGCTGCGGCCGTTCCAAGACGGCCGGGTGGCTGATGAGTGGTTCGTTTACCAGAAGGCCGAAAGTAAAGGGTTGCGGGGCGATTCTGAAGCTAGACGAGATGCTTCTAGCGCCCGACTTTCGCCGGATTTGTTGCCGGATTTGGTTTGGGAAACTCTGGATGTGGAGGTGATTCAAGATGCTCAAACTGACGATCGAGTTTTAAGCTGGGACAATGAGCAGCGATTGCAGGCTTACCAAGCTGCGAATATTCGATCGAGCTTAATCGTACCGCTGTTTTACCAAATGGAACTGATGGCAGTCTTGGCGCTGCACCAGTTCGATCGACCGCGCCAGTGGGAAGACCACGAGGTACAGTTAGTAATTACGGTGGCCGACCAAGCGGCTTTGGCCCTTTCTCAGGCCCGGGCTTACGAACAGGTGCGGGCGCTGGCAAAGCGCGAGACCTTAGTCAATACTATTACTACGGCAATTCGATCGAGCCTCGACCCCCAAAATATTTTTGCAGCGATTACTCAACAACTCGGCCAAGCTTTGCAAGTTGACGGCTGCGCCCTATCTCTGTGGACAGAAGATGATGAATATGTCCAGTGCGTTGGTCTCTACGACACAAATAGGGATACCGTGGCTGTAAAACAGGGTTTTAACAATTCAGAGGTAGTTGCGAATCCTCCAAGCCCTCAAACTGCTGCTGAGAGTGCTGCTGCGAACCCTCCCGGCTGGGTTTTTGCCCATCCTTCCCTGCCGCAGTCTTTGGTGCCGATTCGCGGCAATCCGGTGTTGCTGCAAGTTATGGTATCAAAAGAGCCCGTGGCGATTGAAGACCTCAACGAACGCCCCGATTTAAATGTTACAGAACTGCAAGTGCGATCGCCAGCCAGGGCTCTGTTAGTCGTGCCCTTAATCTCCGAAGGCAAAATCATCGGCAGCATTTCGCTGCGCCAAAATTGCAGCACCCGCCGCTGGAACCTCTCAGACATTGACCTGGCTCAAATAGTGGCAACTCAAGCTGCTTTGGCGGTGCAGCAGTCGCGCCTCTACCAGACTACCAGACAGCAGGCGGAACGGCTTTTGGAAGCCGATCGGCTCAAAACCGAATTTTTCCAAAATATCTCCCACGAATTCCGCACCCCTCTCACCCTAACTATCGGCCCTCTAGAATCAGCTTGCGGCCGCAAAGAAGACTTACCCTACGAACAAGCCGTCATCGCCTTGCGTAATTCCCGCCGCCTCCTGCGGTTGGTAAATCAACTGCTGGACTTGCAGCGCCTCGATGCAGGACGGATGCAGCCGAGTTTTCGCCCGTGCGATTTAGTCGGTTTTTGTTACTCTACGGCAGAGTCTTTCCGCGCCTACTGCGACAAAAAAGGACTGCACTTAATTACCCAACTGCAAGACTGTCCTTTACTTTATTTAGATATTGAAAGATTTGACAAAGTTATTTACAACCTGCTATCAAATGCTGTCAAATTCACCCCAGAAGGGGGAACAATCACCCTGACAGTTGAACCAGCCGGCGCTCACTGTTTGTTGCAAGTAAAAGACACCGGCATCGGCATTCGCACCGAACAAATTCCCTATTTATTCGAGCGCTTTCACCAAGCCGAAGGTTCCGCCAGCCGTTCCTACGAAGGCAGCGGTTTAGGTTTGGCACTTGTCAAAGAATTAGTCGAACTCCACGGCGGTCAAATTTCCGTCGATTCAGTTTACGGCGAAGGTACTACTTTTACCGTTTGGCTGCACTTCGGTTCGACTCATTTGCCCCCAGAACGGGTACTGGAAATCCCCGCCGAGTTTCACGCATCCAAAGCTGCGGTGGAACTGGCAGATGTGGAAGCTGACTTGTCGGAAGATGAAGCAGAAAATCATAACTTTGAGGCTCTAGAACCGATAAATTCCGAAACAGTAGCTGGCACGGTTTTGGTGGTTGACGACAATCCAGATTTGCGCTTTTATGTGTCGGGAATTCTGCGAGAGTCTGGCTTTGCAGTTTTGCTCGCCCGCAACGGAGAAGAAGGATTTGCCGTGGCAAAAAACCGCCGTCCGGATTTAATTGTCACGGATTTGATGATGCCTGTGATCTCGGGTTTGGATTTGATTCGGATGATTCGACAGGATGAAGACTTGCGGGGAACTCCGGCAATTTTGCTAACTGCTAAAGCCGACGCAGATACTCGGATTGAAGGAGTAGAACGGGGTGCTGATGCTTATTTATCGAAGCCTTTTAACGATCGCGAATTGTTGGCAGAAGTGCGGAATTTAATCGCCCTCAAGCAAAACGAGCGGCGAGTGCAGCAGTTGAACAATTATTTAACTGAGTCGGTGCTGCGCCGATTTTTGCCGCCGTCGATGGTGAAAGCCGCTGCGGCTGGAGATTTGGCCTTGGATTTGCGCCCGGAACCGCGATTGATTACTATTTTGTTTAGCGATATTGTCGGTTTTACTCAAATGGCAAATACGCTGCGATCGCGCCGGGTAGCTGAGCTGTTGAATGAATATTTGGCGGCAATGACTAAGGCTATTTTTGACAGCGGCGGTACGGTGGACAAGTTTGTGGGAGATGCGGTAATGGCTCTCTTTGGCGCGCCGGAGGAACTAACGCCAAACGAGCAAGTGCGCCGCGCTATAGCTGCTGCAAGGCTTATGCTGCGAGCTCTGAAGCAACTTAACGAGCGCTGGTTGGAGCAGGGAATTGTGGGGGAAAATGGGGTGCCTCCGGTGCGGTTTCGCTGCGGTATTCACCAGGGTACTGCGGTGGTGGGGATGTTTGGCGGCCCCGATCGATCGGATTATACTGCGATCGGGCCGAGCGTGAATATTGCTGCTCGTTTGCAAGAGGTGGCGGAACCAAACTCTGTGCTGATTTCGGCTGCGGTTGCAGATTATGTTGAGGAGAATCGAATTGTTAAATATAAGCCGCTGCAACTCAAGGGAATTGATGAAACAGTGTTGACTTTTATGCTGAATTGTGATTAGTCATTGGTTGTTTGTTATTGGTTATTAGTTGTTTGTTATTAGTTATTGGTTATTTGTTGTTTGTTGTTTGCGACCAACGCTCAATATCTAATAGCCATCTCTAATAATTATTGTGGAACAGGCATCCTGCCTGTTCAATACGAGTCTCGATCGCTATGAATGAGTAGGGAATTGGCGATCGCAATTTGTAGAATCATCGAAGTGTTTGGTATTTGGTGTCAGGGGCGATTCACGAAGAGGGATAACTTCGCTTCACGCTCTTTTTTCGGTGGGGCGAATCCGGTCGAGATAGCTACGCCGCGCGTACATTTCAACCGAGGACGTTGCAAGTGCACTTGAACCAGAGTGCGATCGAGAATAACGGTGAAATTGAGCAGCGGCGCGAAATCTCAAAACGCAGACGAGAAGACTTGATACCGTCCGCGACTATGAGTTATTCGCACGAACAGCAAATACAGAATGGGAATTGTTTTGAGATATACTTTTATCTATGCGTAGGAGGTAAACTTTCCACTTTGAGTTTAGAGCCGAGTAGTTTAGATGATATCCGTCTAGAGATAGCTAAAATTGCTACCCTTTATGGAGTTTTTCAATGTGTTGAATGTAGTCAGGCAATCAAAGAGTTCTTGACAGTCAGAAAGGTGCATGGGAAGCAAATTAAGCTCGATTTAGGCAGGCAAGACCTACCTTGGTCAGTGATTTATGATTTACGACGAGGGCAGCAAATTGCTACTAATGGCTACCACATCGGAATATCAATTACAGTTGACGGAGAGGAAATTGTTTTTGACAATATAGATCGTAGTGGCGTAACTCGGCAGGAATGGCTACAAAATTTAACATCTCCTACTCTGGAACTGGGTATGGGAAGTTTTAAGATTATAGAAGAGGAATTTTGAGCGGCAAAGCTGACCAACTTTTGAAAAATATTGAGGTGGATAATGCACGATTTATATACGCTGATTCACAAAATCAAGAAAGCTCCTTCAATGTACTTGGGAAGACACTCAATTATTTGCCTTCAGGCTTTTTTATCGGGTTACAGCGTTGCTAAACATGAGTTGGGAGAACAGCCAACAAAACAAGACAGCGATTTTATGTCGTTTCCTGAATGGATACGAAAAAGATTCAACGTGCAGACTAGCCAATCTTGGGCTAACATCATTCTTTTTTATTCTGAAGACGAAAGTAAAGCACTCGATCAATTTTTTGAACTGTTAGATGAATTTATCGATCGGAATTCTTCTACTGACACTTTACGCGAAGGCGAATTGGATATAGGGGAGAAGTTGCCAGCGCATCATTAGTTCAGAGAAAGTGCGATCGCTCTTGTTTGAAAAAAATAAGGACGATCGCTGCTGTTTCAAAATAATTTATAAGGGAGATCGCTGCCTTCTTTATGACCACAATCATCGTTTTTTTATTTGAGACATTACTATCGTAGGGCTGGGGAAGGCGATATCGACTCTACTGTTTTTTCTTCGGGTTGACTGGTAAGATAGAGGGTATCCGGACTAAAATCTTGCTCGTGGGGCCATTGAATGCTGCCAAAAGTAAGTTTGACTTGCTGAAAATATTCGATATTTTGAAGTTCGGTGAATATTCCTTTGTCGAGATAGGGAGTGACATTAAAGAGACGAATTTCGCCATTACTAAAGGTGAGGCGAAGTCGATAGTTTTCTAAGGGTTCGACCTTGATGACTTTGGGAGACATATAATTACTCCGAATCACTGGAGGGGGTTGATTTTGAAGACTTGTTGCCCATTGACTGCGAGTTGCCAATCCGCCATCAGTTCATCTTGATGGATTTCGATCCAGGCTTGAACCAGCTTGAGTTTAGATCTTTGTAGTTGCCCCTCAAGGATATCGCCATTAGGGATGGCAAATACGGCTTCATCGTCTTGATAGCTGACGTGGATGTGCGGGCATTGATGTTTTTGGTTATCAAAGTAGTACATTCTGACGATGACACCATAAAACATTGAAATTACAGGCATGGCGACTGATTTTGGGCGTTGATTATACTTTCTATTGTAAGCGATCGCGCTAAATCTTGCGATATTTGTGGGGTTTGGGCGATCTCGTTCTTGACGCTCGGTGGGGATCTCGCTCCGGGTTGAACAATAATAAGGGCCAGCGCTCTTTCATTTTCAACTATAGCTCATCAGAAACAAGAAAGGGCGATCGATCTGGGAAAACGGCAATTTACCACCAGGAGTTCATTTTTGCGATCGATCATCACCAAAGTCACATTAAACGCCGATGAATGTTAGGCTGAGAGAGGAAACTCAACTGACGGGAGAGGGGCGATGCCACTATATTTCCGTAGTAAAGCGTCGAATAAAGTTTTCCAAATTTCTCTTAGAGATGAGCCCTTTAACCATTTTCTTTGCAAAATTTTCTAGCTCATGTATTGAAACCCTAACATTATCAACATAAAGCTTTTTAGCTCTATATCCTATCATTCCAGCACAAATTACATAGCACAGCGTTTGTAGAACAACTCCAGCAGCATAGCCAGCAGCAGTTCCAAAACCCAGCGATACAGTAGTTCCAGAAAATCCCGCTACAAGTTTTGATATGCCAGTTCCCCATTTAATAAATTCAAATTTCCAGCCGAATTCTTGATGAAACTCACTATAAAAATTTTTTGCTTGCAATTCAGCGTCTTCAATATCTTCTTTAGTCAAGTTGCTGATAGATTTGCAAGCTAGAATTATTTTGTGGATCATTTGTATAATTTCTTCATCAAACTTCGGTATTTCATGGATTGGAATTCCTGAAGCTGCAAGAGAAGTTACTTTTATCATTGTTTCACGAATAACACTTGCACAGTCTTTTGATTTACTTCTAAGAATTAGATTGAACAAAAAAGCTTTCTGAGAATCTTCAAGTCCTCTGGCAATAGCCTCTTTTAATTCTTCAATTCCAATTTCTTGTGCCACCAGACTGCAAATTCCTAAAATTTTTGGAGAGGAATGACCTAAATCTCTTTCGATTTGATGCTTTATCTTTAACCAGTCCTCTCTTGGGGGAACTGTGTCTATTTTAGAGATGGCTATAACGATGTGAGAGGCATATATTTGTTTTAATATAAAAAAATCTGTCTTATTACTCGCAGTCCAGCCAGATGCAGCATTAACGAAATAAACAACTAAATCTGCTCCCCTGTAGAAACTTACATCTGTTCCTGGTGCTCTCAGTCCAGGCGTATCAATAATTTTCACAGCTTTAGACAATGTGGGTACTTCGTATGGATCATCAGTTACTGTAGATCCCGTGATGATAGATACCTCTGCAACTTCTTCGCCCCGAATAGCATTGACTGTAGAAGACTTGCCACTATTAACTTCTCCAACAAAAGCTATTTTTAACCCCTCTCTTAACTTTTTAATCAATTGCTTTGTGGATTCCGTATTTCTAAAATTTTGCATATGTCGAAGATTGCGTTTGTAGGTGTGTTGGCTGTTAAGGAAATTGAGCGCTATACGTCCTATGCTTACTCGGGCCACTTTGTGTATTGCAAGTTATACAAATCCGATGAGCTTACCCTGGATTTTTCAGCTTTTCTTGACTCCGGTTGGGAATCCGTTTGAGGCGATTTCACTTGTCATGAGGCATCAGTAGATTTAGCAAATAGCCAGAAACACCTTGATAATTTCCTCATTATTCCTTAGAAATAACGAATTTGCCTATCCAAAAAATGTTCTATTTTGCCGCCATTATTTTACCTACTTTCACTTTATTTAATCTGGTTTTATACGAAACTGTATGAAAATGTACCAAAAAGCTGGAAATGTGAGCTACAATACATAAAACATCACACTCCGTGACCAGATGGATCTTAAAGAAGTGTTAAAACTCGCAGATGATATAGTATTTGCTAAAACGGGTCAGCACCTTGACGATTTACAAGCAGCAGTATTGCAAGGAACTCTACAACGTGAGACATACAAGCAAATAGCGAAGGATTTTGACTGTTCTGAAAGTCGCATCAGGGAAATCGGATCGGAATTATGGCAGATACTTTCAGAAGACTTAGGGGAAGATGTTAATAAAAAGAATTTTCGATCGGCAATGGAGAGGTGGCAAGTTTCAAATGTCTCCAATTTTGCAAAAGATGCTGTAGGGATTGGTATCTTTAACATTTGTGGAGAAGCTAGACACCCGCCAAACGTACCAAACCCACACTCACCAAATCAAGAAACATCGCATCACGAGTTAAGCGAGATGCCGGAATTAGGTGCTTTCTACGATCGCACTTCCGAACTCAAAACCCTCACAACCTCGATTCTACAACAAAACAGCCGCCTCATAACCATCACCGGCGGACTCGGTATCGGCAAAACATCCCTAGCAATACAACTCGTACAACAAATAAAAGACGAATTTGAATACGTCATTTGGTGCAATCTCGACACATCCCCCACCCTCGGTGAATTTGAAGCTAACCTAATCCAGTTTTTCTCGCAGTCAGACAAGCAAGATTCACCCACAACCAACCAGAAAGCATTACCCCTAATTAAATATTTACAAAAACATCGCTGCTTAGTAGTCTTAGATGATATTCACAATTTGTTCAGCAGCGGCGAATTAGCAGGAAAATATAAACCAGGATACGAAGAATATCGCTCTTTATTTAAACAAATAGAAAAATTATCCCATCAAAGTTGCTTCCTGCTAGTCGGTTGGGAACCACCCAAAGAAGTTCCTCAACTCACCAGCGAAAATACTCCCATTCGTATTTTACAACTCACAGGCTTAGACACTGCGGCCGCGCGGGAAATACTCCGAGATAAAGGATTAACAGAAATCGAGAACTGCGAAACACTCATTCACCGCTACCAAGGCAATCCGTTATGGTTAAAAAGCGCGGCGACTCTGATTCAAGAGTTGGGAATCGGCGCGACAGAGTTATTATTAAATGATACCGTATTGTTGCCAGAAGATTTGAAAGATGTTTTACAGCAGCAGTTTAGTCGCTTATCGGAAATAGAAAAACAAGTCCTCTCCTTGTTTTGTAGGGAAAGCGAACCAGTTAACCTGGCAAAATTACTCGAATATGGCACTATGCGATCGCCAGATTTGCTCAATGCCCTACAATCTTTATCGCGGCGTTGCTTCATTGACAAAACAGGAAGTTTTTATACTTTGCCACCTGTCTTGAGGCAGTATGTCCAAGAATTATGATTGAACTGTTAAAAATCGCCTAATATGGTGTTGACTTTTCTCGGTCTTTTGCTGTACTATGAGAATGTATATAGAATAATGGAAATAGTGAGTTTTTTATTTTTAATGCGCCAATTCCCATTATAAATAAAGTATATGTCAATTCGCCAGAATTTGCAATACTAAAACAATACTTTTTTCCCGCCGATCGCACTTAAGCACCAATAAATGAAATATTCTGCATCCAGCCCCAGAAACAACAGCCAAACATCTCGCTTTGACGGATTATCTTTGGACGATCGCAATCCCGACTTCATAAAACTAATGCTGCCACTCTGGGAATGGCTGTACCGCTACTATTTTCGCGTCCAAAGCGACGGCTGGCACCACGTCCCCGCACGCGGAAAAATGCTCGTTGTCGGCTCTCACAACGGGGGAATCGCCGCTCCTGATATGTTTATGTTCCTATACGAATGGTTCCACAGATACGGCACTGAACGCTTGGCCTACGGATTGATGCACCCGACGGTTTGGGAAGTTTCTGCTGATATTGCTGGCATGGCGGTGCGGTGTGGCGCGATCAAAGCGCATCCAAAAATGGCGATCGCAGCTTTGCGAAAAAATGCCCCGGTTCTAGTCTATCCTGGTGGTGCCGAAGATACTTTTCGTCCCTATCACTTACGCAATAAAATCCACTTTGCCGGACGCAAGGGATTTATTAAGTTAGCATTGCGAGAAGAAGTGCCAATTGTACCAATTATATCCCACGGTGCCCACGATACTTTGATAGTTTTGGCAGATTTGTACGAAGAAGTTAAGCAATTGCATGAATTGGGGATGCCGTGGTTGTTGGGCATCGATCCGGTAGTATTTCCGGTGTATTTGGGATTGCCTTGGGGGTTGAGTATTGGGCCTTTGCCAAATCTGCCTTTTCCCGTGCAAATTCGGACTCGCGTGTGCGAACCGATCGTATTTGAGAGGTACGGTAAGGAAGCTGCGGGCGATCGCGATTATGTCGATGCTTGTTTCGATCTAGTTACAACTCAAATGCAACGGGAATTAGATTGTTTGATTGGCAATTGAGCATTGCACAAGTTTATTAATTCGGCCGACTGGTGACTAATTGCCCGATCGCCTTTACCGCAATTTTAGGATGAAAAAGTAAAGTCGGTGGTTCAATCATGTGCAGAACTTCCAAAAAAGCTTGACAAACTTTCGCATCTGTGGTCAACGCTTTTAACACCAGATCCATGTAATTAATTGTCAGTCGCGTAGCCAGGTTTGGTTTCGCACCCTCACTTCCCCGATAGCGCGAATCCTGGCTGATAGCAAACGTCCAAGGAATAGTATGTAATTTTGCGAGTTTTTGTTGAAAATGTCGCCCAAAGCCTGTTAAATCGCCTTCAGGATAGCGCTGCCGCTGTTTTTGCAGACATTCATCCAGCATCTGAGCATCCAATCCAGCAACCGTCATTCCTTGGCCGTAAACAGGGTTGAAAGCGCAAACTGCATGGCCGACAATTACCAAATTTTCAGGATAATGGGAGAGGCGTTCGTAGTGGCGCAAACGGTTTTCTGTACCTCGATAACTATACACAGGTGCGATCGCCTTTGCATCTTTAATCGCATCATAAATCATCGGAGTTGGCAGACTGCGCGCAAATTCTACAAAACCTGCTGCGTCTGCGGGCGGATAATCGCGATCGCCCCCACCGAGAGTCACCAGCCAGCGATTCCCCTCGATCGGGAAAATTGCACCGCCGCGAGTGCGAAATGGCGGTGCAGTTGACACAAATACAGGCGCTGTATCTGACAATTTACCGCTGCATTCATAGATGCGCGTCGCATAGCCGACAAAAGCATTGATAACCGTTTCAGGTGGCGGTTCATAGCCGAGTTTTTTCAACCATTTAGGCGTTTGAGAAACTTTGCCGCTAGCATCGACTACTAAATCTGCATTCAAATTCTCTTCATTAATGTTACCTGGGTTTTGGCGATCGCAAAAACGCACCGACACACCAGCAATCGCCGTGCCCTGAGTATTCGCCAGCAACCCCGTTACAGTCCCTCCTTCCAGGAAATGCACGTTCGTATTTTCAGTCAAGCGGTGGCGAATTTGGCGATCGAGTAAATCCCGACTGAACATAATTAAATCATCTGGATCGGGGGTAAAATGTGTCGCCCAACCAGCCGGACTAAACCAGGCGATCGACTTCGGATCTAACCTCGGAGCACCCGCAGCTATCAGTTCGTTTTCTAAGCCGGCAAACAACTGTTCTAAGATGATTTTTCCACGAGTCAAAAGGATGTGCAGGTGTCGGGATTGAGGAATACCGGGGCGAGGCGCAGCTTGTTCGGGAAAAAAATCTCGTTCAACAATACTTACGCGATCGAAGTGTTTCGCTAATACTCTAGCGGCCAACAGTCCTGCTAAACTCCCGCCCATAATAATCGCGTGACTTTCTCGCTGCATAATCAATTTTTTTGAAGGTTAATAACTAATACCATGTTTACAAAGTTTTCGACCAAACAAGTGTGGCGTTTGTTTACAGTCTACAAGCGATTAAATAGGTGCGTCGCGATCGGATTGTCGATATTTATTTAGGGATTTTTGATGTATCCGCACCCTACGACTCACAATTTTTTTCTCTCTCTTCTCTTCCTCAGCGTTCTCTGCGTCCTCTGCGGTTCGTTAAACAAAGTCTATTTGACAACGGACAGAAAACTGACATAGCACAATTATCCCTGAATCAACAGCAGGCCGCAGACATATTTATACACTTCCGACTGTAGGGGGATGCTTTAGCTCGTCAATAAAGCGATGCTTGCCATTGGGGGCATGAGTTTAACACTATACATTGGTCAAGTCGCGCCAATGAACGCGCGCACCCACCCTTTAACGAGGAATATACTATGTATCAAAATTTGCCAATAAATCCACAACTGTATAACATCGGGTTCTGGCTGGCCCAAGTGCCTGTAGAACAGACTACAACAACAACAAGCAGAGTAGAAGATGCAGCACTCCTTTATTCCGGGCCACAATTTTTTATCGCCTTAATATCTGGAGTCGTACTAGCCTGTGCTTTCCAACTCTTGCTGACAAATTTATCAGTAGCCGCAGGCCTTTCCTACATCGGACAATCCCACGACGATGGACACAAATCTGATAGCAGTAGTCCCGTCCGCCACATCGGCAGCAAAGTCGGTACTTGGACGCTAATTACTGTCACTGTCGCCCTATTCTTCGCTTGCTTGCTAGCAGTTAAGCTTAGTTTGATTAGCAGTCCTGGTTTAGGTGCGATCGTCGGTTTAGTCGTGTGGGCGGCCTATTTCTCACTCCTCGTCTGGGTGAGCTCCACCACCGTCGGTTCCCTGATCGGTTCCGTGGTTAACACCGCAACATCTGGCGTTCAAGCTATTTTCGGCACCGCAGCCGCAGCCCTCGGCGCCAAAGCAGCTAGCAATCAAGTAGTCGCCACGGCGAAAGCAGCAGCAGCAGCGGTGGGCCACGAACTCGGTAGCGCGATCGACCCTACAAGCTTGCGGGAAAACGTCGAAGACTACATCCAAGCCCTCAAACCGCCGGAATTAGACATCAAAGCGATGCGTAGCGAGTTTGAAAAATTGCTCAACGATCCGCAACTCAAAAGCATTGCGGGCGAAAATTTGCCGAATCTCGATCGACAAACTCTCGTAGATTTAGTCAGTTCGCGATCGTCCTGGTCAAAACGCGATGTCAACCGGATTGTAGACCAACTCCAAGATGCTTGGAAACAAGTAGGAAAACAAGACCAGAAATCAGACGGCATCGCCCAATTGATAGATTATCTCAAATCAGCAAAATCGGGAGATTTGCTCTCAGATACGCTGACAAGTAGGGTAGAAAAAGTTCTCGGCAATCTGGGCGGGCAAAATTCTGGACAAAACTCCACAATGATGTCCCAAGCAACGTCAATGGCAGTCAATGCTTTAATGGGAGTAGTTTTGGGTCGCACGGATATTTCCGACTTAGATGTCGAAAAAGTAATGGGTCAGCTTAAAACAGCTAAGGACAAAGTTAGCCAACAAGCTGATAAAATTACCGCTCAAGTCAAAGGCGAACCAGAAACTTACAGCCCAATTCGTGCTGACGTAGAAAACTACTTGCTCAACACTTATTCGTGGCAGATGAACCCTACCGCGATCGAGCGCGAATTTCGTGACGTGCTCTACGATCCAACGGCAGATCCGGGAACTGTGCGCCACGAATTGGAAAAACTAAATCAGTCCAAGTTTGCGGAAATCCTGGCAAGTCGAGGCGTTTTTACCCAAGACAAAATTAAAGAAATTTCCCAGGAATTAGAAGGAATCAGACAGCGAGT
This sequence comes from Microcoleus sp. PH2017_35_SFW_U_B, assembly GCF_020737865.1. Lineage (NCBI taxonomy): Bacteria > Bacillati > Cyanobacteriota > Cyanophyceae > Oscillatoriales > Microcoleaceae > Microcoleus > Microcoleus sp. PH2017_35_SFW_U_B. The sequence goes on along the minus strand of NZ_JAEQDE010000067.1, from coordinate 23,993 downwards.
TTTACAAACTGCGATCTTTGCCGAGGAGCAAGAAAAAGCTCGCGATTTGCAGTGGCGCGTGGAAACTTATTTGAAGCTGACGCCCAAAGCAGAACTGACAGCAGCAGGTATCGGGAGCGATTTTAAGAAAATCTTAGAGGATTCTGATGTTACTTACGAACAGTTGCGCGATCGGCTTTCTCCTTTCACCAGCGATAGTTTCGTGCAAATTCTCAGAGGCCGCGAAAACTTCGGCTTCCAGGAAGTAGACCAGATTGTTAAAGAGTTGGAAAGGACGCGAGATGTAGTTTTAGCAGATGCTAAAGGTCTGCAAGAAGCAGCGCAAGTCCGACTAGACAATCAGTGGCAAAAAGTACAAGAATACTTGAAGTCTACGGGCAAAGAAGAACTCAATCCCGAAGGACTCAAACGCGATTTCAAAACGCTGCTGGACAACCCGGAAGCGGGAATGTGGGCGCTAAAAGCTAGAGCTTCTCGGTTCGATCGCGAAACTTTGGTAAAATTGCTATCTCAGCGCAAAGACCTCAGCGAAGACCAAGTAAACCAGCTTCTCGACAGTGCCGAAGAAACTTGGCACAGCGCGCTGGAAGCACCGCAAAAGTTGGCTGAAAAAGCCAAGGATCAGTACGACCAAACTACTACCGCCCTGGCAGATTACCTGCGGAAGACTGGCAAGGAAGAACTCAATCCTGAAGGGATTAAGCGGGATTTGACCAAATTGATAGAAAATCCCAAGGAAGGGGCTTTAGCGCTGCGCGGAAGGCTATCTCAGGTCGATCGCGATACTTTGGTCAAGCTGCTTTCTCAGAGAGAAGATTTGACCGAGGAACAAGTCAATCAAATTATCGACCAAGTGCAGGAAACTCTAGGATCGATCGTGAAAGCGCCGCGCCGTTTGGCGAAGCGGGTGCAAACTCAAGTCCAGGATTTTCAGAGCATTTTAGAGGATTATTTGCGAAATACGGGCAAGGATGAATTAAATCCCGAAGCCATCAAGCGGGACTTGCAACTGCTGCTACACGATCCAAAAGTCGGCGCTTACAGCTTGGGCGAACGACTGTCGCATATCGATCGAGCTACTATGATTTCTCTGCTGTCTCAGCGGCCGGATATTTCCGAAGCAGAAGCTGCTCGGATTGTCGATCAAATTTTGTCGGTGCGCGACCAATTCGCACTGCAAATCCAGAAAATTCAGGAGGGCATTCAATCGGTAATTGACGGAATTCTTGGAAAAATTCGCGATTATCTCAATTCGCTCGATCGCCCGGAACTCAATTATGAAGGTATCACGCGGGATGTGCGGAAGTTATTTGACGATCCGCAAGCCGGATTTGATGCTTTGCGCGATCGCCTCGGTCATTTCAACCGCGATACTTTAGTGGCTTTAATTAGTTCGCGCGAGGACATTTCTGAAGCAGATGCGAACCGTTTGATCGACCAAATCGAAAGAAGCCGCAACAGCGTCTTGCAAAGAGCAGAACGCTTGCAGCAAGAAGCGCAGCTTCGCCTCGAAAACATCAGATTGCAAGCTGAAAAACAAGCTGAAGAAACTCGGAAAGCAGCGGAAGTTGCCTCTTGGTGGCTGTTTTTCACGGCTCTTACCTCGGCGGCTGCGGCTGCGGGTGCTGGTGCTTTAGCTGTTATCCGATAAACAAGAGTCAATTTGTGCGCTCGGATTTCTAATAGTGCCTGATGTTAGTAGAAACTCACATCAGGCACTATTTTTATCGACCTTCTTAAAAGCGGTGAGGTATTTCTGCTTAAGAGCATTTCGCCTCGATTCACCATTGTAAAACAGGTTCGTAGTGAGGACTTTAGTCCGCATTCAAGAAGGACTAAAGTCCTCACTACGAACCGTAAAGCAAATCGATTCACCATTGTAAAACAGGTTTGTAGTGAGGACTTTAGTCCGCATTTAGGAAGGACTAAAGTCCTCACTACGAACCGTAAAGCAAAACAAAATTGTTATCAGGATTCTCAAGGGCGGTGAGGTGTTTCTGGTAAGTTCGTGTCGCCTCGATTCACTATTATACAACTGGTTCGATCGTTCGGAATGCAAGTCCTCCAGAAGAAGGACTTGCATTCCGAACGATCGAACCGTAAAGCAAAACAGAATTGCGATCGGGCGAATCAAAAGCGGTTCTCAATCCAGCACGCCTGTTGTGTCAACCGCCACCGGCACCCCGCCCAGGGCGGGGCGAGTATCAAACGCGAAGTTTTTTCGTGGCGCGATCGCCCGTTTCTTTTGAAAATCGCGGTTAGCTCATGACTCGCAGGCGATCGGTTGTGCATAATGAAGGGAACTAAAGATGTGAAAATACTACACTGACTGTGGGGGGCTAGATACCCGATACCTTGGAAATACCGAGGGCTTTTGCAAATGAGCCCACAACAGTCAAAACACGCAGGCCAGGCTCGATCGCCAATGCTAAACAACCTACGTCTCCAACCTCCCCAGGCTACTTGCTTAGTAACACCGTGAGGAGGCCGACGCCATGCAACTCCGAAAAAAAACACTATTAATTATCGGTGCAGCTCTGATCAGCCTGATTGTGGTTCTCTATGCCACTGCATCAACCATTTTGCTGCACGATTTTAACAACCTGGAGGCACAGTACGTCCGCCAGGATGTCGCGCGGGCTTTGGATGCCTTAGATGATGACTTGTCGAATTTAGACACCAGCGCTCAAGATTACGCCGAGTGGGATGATACGTACTCTTTTGTCGATACACGGAACCAAGAATTTGTCAAGTCAAATTTTGTAAATTCGACATTTGTTTACTTGAGATTAAACTTATTGGTGCTGCTGGACTCCGACGGTAAGACCATCTTCAGCAAAGGTTTTGACCTGAAATCCAAAACCGAAATCCCAATTCCGGCAAGCTTGCAACAGCACTTGACCGAGGCGCTGATCGAGTCCCAGACAAGTTCTGAGGAGGGGTACCCCGCCAAAACAGGCGTCGTCACCCTGCCAGAAGCCACGCTGCTGATAGCCTCAAAACCGATCGTCAACAGCAACGCTCAAGGCCCGCCGCGGGGGACGCTGATCCTGGCACGCTACCTCGACAACACCGAAATTGGTTTGCTTTCGGAACTGACTCACCTGTCAGTGGATTTTAGATTGCCGAGTTTAGATTTTAAAGTGGGAGCCACGAACTACTCCGGACAAGGTGCTAAGGTGCTGGCTCGCTCCAGGCAGGATTTGGACAATCTCAAACTCAAAATTTCCAACCTCAAATCAGTAGAAATTTTAATCGAGCCGCTCAGCGACAGCGTAGTCGCAGGATACGCCCTGATTCGGGACATCCGGGGCAAGCTAGCGCTGCTGCTGCGAGTAGAAGTAGACCGAGTAATCTCTAGGCAAGGTCAGGCTACCCTAGAACTCTTTACTTTCTCGATATTGGCAGTAGGTTTAATATTTAGCGCGATCGCCATGCTGTTGTTAGAAAACTTAGTCTTGGCGAGATTGGCCGACTTGAGCACTAGCGTCAGCAACATCGCAGCCAACGGCGATCCAGACTTGCGCGTTCAAATAATGCCAGGAGGCGATGAACTCGCCAGCTTGGCCGACACCATCAACCAAATGTTAGAAGCATTGGGCAATTCTCAAGTCGAACGCAAGGAGAGCGAATACCGCTATCGGTTGATCGCCGAAAACTCAACCGACATGATTACCAGACACGACCCCAAAGGCGTGTTTATCTACGTCTCGCCCGCCAGCCACGCTTTGCTGGGATACGAACCTTCGGAACTGATTGGGCGCCTTCCCAACGATTATTTTCACCCCGACGATTTAGAAACCGTCGCCAAAGCTCACTCGAAAGTCCTGGCGCTGCCAGTTACTTACACCGTCAGCTACCGCATCCGCCACAAAGACGGCAAATACATTTGGTTTGAAACCACCAGCCGCACGATCCGCGATCCCGAAACCGGTGGAGTGCAAGAAATTATCGGCGTTTCGCGCGACATTAGCGTACGCAAGCAAACAGAACAAGAACTGCGAGAAAGCGAAGCTGCAATTAAAGCTTTGTACCAAGTGACTTCTGCTCCCCGTACAGACCCGCAGGGCCGCCTTTCTACCTTTGATTTGCGCCTCGAAGAACTGCTGGCAATGGGATGCCGGCATTTAGGCCTTTCCGTGGGAATTTTGTCGCACATTCAAGGCGACAACTATCAAATAATTGCTGTTGAATGTCCCGATGAGTCGATCGTCAAATCACAAATCTACGATCTGGAAAAAACCTTTTGCGTAGCTACAGCAATGGCAAAAGAACCGATGTACTTTGAGTCGGTGAGGTTTTCGGGTTTGTGTTTCAATACTCCCAATCCTGCCTTCAACATCGAAGCTTACATGGGCACTGCCGTCACGGTGGCAGGTGAAGTTTACGGCACTCTATGCTTCTTTGCTCCGACTCCTCTGACAGAACCGTTCCGAGCTGTAGATAGAGAGTTGGTGAAACTGATGGCTCAGTGGGTGGGCAGCGAACTAGAACGCCAGCAAACAGGCGTAGATTTGGCAAAAGCTCGCGACGAAGCACTGGCAGCTACGAAAGCCAAAAGCGAATTTTTAGCCACCATGAGCCACGAAATTCGCACTCCGATGAATGGAGTCATCGGCATGACAGGTTTGCTGCTGGATACCCACTTAAGTCGGGAACAGCGCGATTTTGTAGAAACTATCCGCAGCAGTGGCGATGCTTTGCTGACGCTGATCAACGATATTCTGGATTTCTCGAAAATTGAGTCGGGCAAATTGGACTTGGAGGAACATCCGTTTGACATCCGCACTTGCATTGAGGAATCTCTCGATTTGGTAGCTGCTAAGGCGGCACAAAAAAAACTGGAATTGGGTTACTTGATCGATCGCTCCGTACCACCAACGGCGATCGGTGACAGTGCCCGCTTGAGGCAAATTTTAATCAACTTGCTCAGCAATGCTGTTAAATTTACTGAAAGGGGAGAAGTGGTGGTTTCGGTGACTGCCAAAAAGCTTGCAGTGTCCACGATCGGCGCTCAAGAACTGCCAGCAATTAATGGCGAACCACGAGCAATTCACAAAGTATACGAAATACAATTTGCGGTTAAAGATACTGGTATCGGCATTCCGTGCGATCGCATGGATCGGTTGTTTAAATCTTTCAGCCAGGTTGATTCTTCAACGAGCAGGCAGTACGGCGGTACGGGATTGGGCTTAGCAATTAGCAAGCGTTTAGCCGAAATGATGGGCGGCAGGATGTGGGTGCAAAGTATGGGTTGTCTGGCTGGCAATCCTCCGGGAGATTTTAAAGTGGCAGTTTTTGAGATCGCAGGTGAAGAATCTTGCGAAATTGCCGAAAAATATGGCTCTAGCAAATCTTTACTCAGCAGCGAGCCGATCGACCAAAATCCCAAATCCGCAGGCTCTACTTTTTATTTCAGCACGATCGTTTCAGGCTGCAACAGTTCCTTACCAGTTAATTTGAGCACTACTCAACCTGAATTAACTGGGAAGCGAGTCTTAATTGTCGATGACAATGCAACCAACCGCCAAATTTTGACTCTCCAAGCTCAGTCTTGGGGAATGGTGCCTAGGGCTTCAGCTTCGGCTCGTTTGGCTTTAGATTGGATCGCGGCTAAAGAGGTGTTTGACTTGGCAATTTTGGATATGCAAATGCCACAAATGGACGGGTTGGCTTTAGCTGCGGAAATTCGCCTGTATCCCGAGTGCCAAAAGTTGCCGTTAGTGATGCTAACTTCGATCGGCAGACAAGAAATTAACACCCCTACGATTGAGGTGGATTTTGCTGCTTTTTTGAACAAGCCGATCAAACAATCTCAGCTTTACAATGTTTTAATCAATATTTTTGGGAAACAGACTGCTGAAATTAGAGTGCAGCGAACCAGCGGGCCTTTATTGCAAAGCATACCCGTGCTGGCCGAGAATTTGCCGCTGCGGATTCTGTTGGCTGACGATCATTTGGTGAATCAGAAGGTGGCTTTGCAAATTTTGCAGCGGATGGGGTATCGGGCGGATGTGGCAGGAAATGGTATCGAAGTGCTCGAAGCTTTGCACCGCCAGCCTTACGATGTTGTGCTGATGGACGTGCAAATGCCGGAAATGGACGGTTTGGAAGCTACCCGTCGCATCCGGGAGGGATTTTCAGCGGCTTTGAACTTAGAAAATGCCAGGGAAGAATCAGAAGTTTCAATAAGTGAGGAGGAATTTAACAATGGAAAATCCCAAATCGAAAATCCCGAATTTAGTGATGAGCAATCTAACAATCCAAAATCCAAAATCCCCAATCCCGAATTTAGTGATGAGCAATCTAACAATCCAAAATCCAAAATGCAAAATCTAAAATGGACGAGGCCTTGGATTGTGGCGATGACGGCAAATGCGATGCAGGGCGATCGCGAAGAGTGCATGGCTGCGGGGATGGACGACTATTTGAGTAAGCCGATCGCCATTGAGGAGTTGGTGCGAGCTTTGAGCGCGTGTAAATCTCGCTCAAATGGGGAATTCGATTGCCCGCAGCCGATTTTTTGTGTGAGCTCGCAGATTGAACCGACAGTAGGAACAAGTGAATTAGAAGTGCGATCCTCTTCGAGGGCTGCGCTAACGAATGCTGCTGTTGGGGAAAATCAACAAGTGACTATGCCCAATTCGTCCTCCGCCGTCAGGTGGGGTGCATCAAATGTCGATCGGGCTTTGTCACAAAACGGCGATTGTCTGAGTGCCAAGATTATAGAGGGACTGCGAGATGTCGAAGCTTTGGAAGAGGCGATCGACCTTTACCTCGAAACAGCCCCCGAACTGCTGCAAGGCATCTCCGTGGCTCTGTGCAACGCCGATCCGCTAGCTTTGCGGCGAACTGCTCACTCCTTGAAATCAATTAGCGGTACTCTCGGTGCTTTTCACTTGTTTGAGTTGTGCGAGGAACTCGAAATCATGGGCCGGATGGGGACAGAGGCAAATAAGCCTTTATCTGGGATGGAATCCGGGCTTTTAGAACAGGTTGAGGCCGAGTATCAAAGAGTCGAAACGGCCTTGAAAATAGAACGGGAATACAGCTAGACAGTCACAGAATAATAATTAACCTGAATCGGGCAAATCCACGCGATAAACATGATGAGGTACGTTGTTGGGCTTCAGCCCTCTTATACCATTTTTTAAAAGTTATACCATTTTTATAAAATTGTGCAACAGCCTTCGACCCCCCCTAGCCCCCCCCTTGTAAAGGGGGGACAAGAATACTGTTATTTCATTTAAAACTGGTATTATCACAGACTTTAGCAAACAGGGAAAGTCGATAAATTGCAATCTCTTGTCGTCCTCGAACTCTATCGGATATTTGAAAAATGGTATTATACAAGCTCTCAGTCATACCTCATCTTTTTGAGAAAAGCTATAATTGCTTTGACAGTAAAGTTCGATCGACTGGTCTTGAACTATGGCTGTTTCTACGATGTCTAGTTTGTGAAATAAGGTTTTTCGATTAGCAATGGCAACTCTATATTTCCACACACTAATCCTGCACAATTCCACTGCCGCAGATACTCACAAACTTCAGAAATAATCGCATTTGCTGCATCTAAATCTTGTGCTTGAGAAGCATGATAGTGCGCTCTGATTAAGGGCTGAATATCCTCGATATCTTGCCATTCCGATTCCGGCTTGAGGGGAATGCTGATATAATAATTATAAGCTTGGCTGTGCGCTGTACGGACATTTTCAGGATTTTGATTTAGCAGATGTTCGCCCTTTTCTCGAATTAGCGGATGCAACTGATAGGATTTGAGATGGCGATCGTAATATAGCAATTGTCGGCGTTTGAGTGCTTGAATAATATTTTCTTTAAGTTCGTATTTGCTAACTTCTGGCATTTGAGCGCTAATTCCTGCAAAAGATAGCGGATATTCTGAGGTTTGATAGACAGAAATTCGGCTGAGACAAGTTTGCTCGCCTTCGCTGAGACGCGCTAGGATTTTCTCAATCAATCTTTCAATATCTCGAATCAGCAACCAGTCTCTCTGGTGTAAAAAATTCCCGACATTTCCTTGAAATTCGGTGTCATCTCGAATCAAGGCTGCTACGAGTTGTAAGGCTTTGGGATGTCCTGAATAGCGATCGCCCATTTCCGCTAATTCCTCTGCATTTGCTGTCAGATTAAAAGATTGCAATAGGGAAATTGCGCTATCTCGATCCAATCCGTTTAGCTGGATTTCGCGGGTGACAGTTGGCGGCAATTCTGCCAAGCTTTCGCGACTGGTGAAGAGGATTTTGCTTTGATGTTCTGTTTCTAATAGTTGTTTGAATAACCAAGCATATTCTGCACAATCGTCTGCGAAATAACCGGCGGCTTTGGCTTCTCCTGTTTTCAAAAGTGTGTCGGCGCGATCGAATACAATTAAGCAAGGTTTAGCTTTAATAATTTTTATCAGCTTTTCGATTTTTTGGAAAGAGTCTTCTTGAGGAGTGACGGCGGTGGTGATGTCGCCGTTGGAGAGGGTGAATAGCAGGGAGTCAATTGTGCGATCGCAGGGGGGTGCTTTGCCTGTTGCGGATTGCAAGGATTGCCAAGCGGCGCAGGTGAAGGGGGTATTTTCTGTGTGGAGTTGGCGAATTAGTTGGCTGATGAGGGTGGTTTTTCCGATTCCCGGTAATCCGACTATTGAGATGGCGGTGATATCTGAGTTAACGATAGTAGTTTTTAAGATTTCGAGTTCTTTGGTGCGCTGTACCCAATTTCTGACGGGGGGTAAGTTTTCGGGGAGGGGGAAAGTGCGATCGGTTTGGTTGTCTTGAGGGATATCTGCGATCGCGGCGGCTAAAAATATCTTCCCAGTTATTGATTCCTACAGCTTTACAAATATCGATAAATGTTTCGCGTCGAATTCGGTTTTGCGCCCAAAATCTCCTTAAAGTGGCTTTGGAAGTTAGGGCGGCTTTGCACCAAGTATCCTCAGTTTTATTCCATTCGAGGTTGCGTCGCACCATGTCGATGATTTTCAGCCCTTCTTCAGATGCTCTGAGCAAACCTGCCATTGGTATTTACATATTACGATTTTTCCTTGAGGCAATTTTACCAGATTTGGTGAGCTAAATGAGCCAAATGAGCTAAATGAGCCAAATGAGCTTTTTATGTTGAGCCAAATGATGAGCCGTTGAGCCGATACAGAGCAAGGATTAGGGATTATTGTCAGAGGATGAGCTTAGCTCGCGGCTACAGATCGGGGTGAAGCCAAGGTGAGTAAGCATTTGCCTTGCAGTTAGGTATCGGTTTCTAAATTCTTGGGTAAATAGTTGTTATTTATACTGTTTCCCCTGTAAGGGATGAGTGAAAGACCGATCTAATTTAGTTATCAGTTTTTTCAATAGCTTAGTTCAATATTGACATTCAGAAGGAGTTTGAATCATGGTACAGGCTAGTTTTGGAGAGATTAACTTTAATACATGGGGGAATAACGGTTTCCAGTCACGACCCATTGATCCAAATCAGAATACTTATGTAATAACTCATGGATGGAATAATACAGGTGGTAACGCAAAGAATAATTTTACGCCTGCTGACTGGGTAGCAGAGAAAGCTCAAGTTATCCGAGAGCAAGATCCTAATGCTAATATTGTCGCGATGGACTGGGAAAGTGGTGCTAAGACTGATTACTCGAAAGCTGCTGCAAATACAAAAGAAGCAGGTCAAAAGCTCGGTGAGTATCTGAACAATATTGGTGTTAACCCTAAAAAACTCGAACTGATTGGTCATAGTTTAGGGGGTCATATCGTTGGTTCTGCTGGCGCTAAGTATCGAGAACTAACAGGTAATCTGATAAATCTTATCACCGCTTTAGATCCTGCTGGATCTGGTTTTAAGATCAGAGCTAGACAGATAGAAGGAGGAACTAATATGATTGAAGAACCAGTTCCTCCAAGCGATCGCCTAGACCCTACTGATGCTAAGCAAGTGAATGCGTTCCATACCAGTAAATTAGGATACCAAGATCCCATAGGAACAAGAGATTTCTATTTTAATAAAAATTTACCGACGCAACCAGGAGAAACCCCTCTTGTTGGTAGTCATGGCTCTTCTTACAAACAGGACACATTCTTCAGAAAGGGAGGGTCTTATACTCTAGCGGATGGGACGAGATTGGATTCAAATCGGTTGCGTTCTCCAGGAACAGGCAATATAGATGTTGATACTACCAACCCAAATTTCACAGGTTCAACCACTGGTACTTTTAGAGGCGGCAGCAATAAATTTAGTTTAGGTATACCTGAATTTGTGAGTTTTGTGCAGTTTGACGGAGCTCCCTTTACTACACCAACAAATATGCTTTTTAATCTTGGTAAACTTACTTATAAGAATGGAGTAAATGCCGAAAACTCACCCAGATTAATAGATACAACTCTTAACATTAATCTTTCGATAACCCAACCAGAAAATATCCCCCAGACGTTTAATTTTGCAATCAAAAATCAAGCAACAAATAACACAACTGGGGATGCAGTTCTGGATGCAGATCGCCTAACTTTTTCAGGTGCGGGTTTATCCCAAGAGAGGATTAAGGTTATAAATGTTGAATATACCCTCGATCTATATGGGTTTGCTTCAAATGGAGAACCTGTAGGACAGTTTGATTCACCGGAGAATAGCACAGCTACCGCTGATTTATTTGGTAAAATCGTACCAGTGAGTATTTTTACTCAGGATCAACAGACGCTTCGTCAATTTAGCAATGATATTAAAGAGGCTGTTAAGGGCTTTAGAAACACAATTGCTGATGCACAAAATGGAATTTTGAGAGATCTAGTTTACCCATTGGCAGGGGCTGTAGTAGATGTTCTAATAGGTGCTCCAAGAACAATAAGAAGTGCTAGCCAAGTTAATCCCCCAACAGATACGGGAACTACATTTCAGATTACTCAAGCAATAATGGCTGAAAATCCGGGGGGTGTGCTAGGTTCTGATAATAATGAAAAAATCTTAGGATCGCCCGTAACTGATGTAGTATTCGCAGCCAGAGGTGCTGATACTATCGAAGGGGCTATCGGCAATGATTACCTGCGAGGCGGAAAAGGAAGCGATCGCATTTTAGGCGATGATGGCAATGATATTCTCAACGGCAACGAAGGTGATGATTTCATCTCAGGAGGTGCTGGCAATGATTTAGTGCGGGGTGGACAAAACAATGATGAAATTTTTGGCAATGACGGAGACGATATTTTAATCGGTGAGAAGGGAACAGATCGGCTAACTGGTGGTAGCGGGACAGATGTTTTTATCTTAAGAACAGATACAGGTATAGAAGAAACCAATCCTGCTACTGCTGATTGGTTACTTGACTTCAATGCGAGTGAAGGCGATCTAATTGGCATCAATGGAGGCGTACCGATAGACATTCTCACTTTCACCCCTACTGAGGTGAATCAAGATGGCATTGCAGACACTATTATCCAATACACAGAAACGAATGAAATTTTTGGTGTCTATACAAACATCTTTGGTGTCGTCATCAACACGCAGCCAGACATTGTGAAAAATTCCTTGTTTACTATACCGCTGAATGACCCAATCACCCAGATAGGATGATGCTGTAGGAAAGTCGCCCAAGAGTTTCGTCATCGCAATATTAATGAGTGCGATCGCCCTTACGACAAAAAGTACGATCGCCCTTAACACAAAAAGTGCGATCGCCCTTAAAAACAATCCCCAATACCCACACTTCCCCACAACCACCTTCCTTAAATCCCAACCCTCTCATAGACCTTGAATCATGATTAAACTAAAATTCAAGATATTAGGAATACTAGCCCTAATCAGTGCAATTGGCATAGATTGTACCAGTCTAGTAAAACCAGCCACTGCACAAACCGCCGCATCTCTAGCCTACCATCTCAAACAAGCAGGCGCTAAGCTATATGGCGCTTCTTGGTGTCCTTACACTCGAAGACAGGCGCAATTGTTCGGAGATTCCTTCAGCCAAGTTCAATACATTGAATGCTACCCCAATGGTAGAAATGGTGAATTTAATTCGCAGTGCCAAAGAGCCAGAGTTTTTACCTATCCTACATGGGTAATTGGTGCTCGCACGAATGAGAGTATGATGTCTATTGAACAACTAGCCAACTTTTCTAACTACGGTACACCTTCAAACACCAACGACAAAGTAAAAATATGTGACTATAAAGCCGACCTGATTTTCTATGAAAGAAATCCTCAAATGTTGGGTCGGAAAATTTCTAGTTCTCAATCTAGTTTAGCTAATGAATGGTCAGGAATTAGAAGGAATATTCGCGGATGTCAGTAACGCACTAAAGCCCTAGAATAAGTATTGCAGGACTTATGCGCTCCGACAAAGAAACCGGGTTTTTACCGAATCTGTTGGCTTCGGCGAAGTATTTTCGCAAAAACCCGGTTTCTGGGCCCTATGCGTAAGTCATAATACGGATAAATCGCGTTTTTATCTATCCGCATCCATTCCGTTTATCTGCGCTTGCTAAAAAGAGCGATCGCCCTTCATCCATGATAGGATTAAGTCAAATTAGTCAAAGCTAACTCGCATAAATGACAGACGAAACTCGACGAGAAATAGCGAGACGACTAGCTAGAGAACTAGCATCAAGGACAATCATTTCACCTATAAGACCCGGACAAGGGTTTCAAACTTTTGGTGAATTCAAAAGAACGATGGGGGTGGCAGGATCGGGGTTAGCGTGGCATCATATAGTTGGGCAAACAACATCAAATTTACAGAGATTCGGGGCTCAAGCAATACACAATACAGGCAATCTCGTCCGACTCGAACACGGTACTGGGTCAATTCATCAGGAAATTACCAATTTCTACAACTCCCTCCAACCTGAACTCACAGGTACGATCACTCTAACCGTGAGAGGATGGCTCAGCACTCAATCTTTTGCAGAACAACAAGACTTTGGCATTAGAGTTATTATAGCTTTCGGAGGAACAGTTTAATGCTGACTCTAGATATCCAATCAATTCTAAATTCTATTCCCAATGAAATTAGCTGGCAAGACATCGTACAGTTTGAAAAACTAGACGATCGCGTTAGCATTGCTAATGACCTTTGTGCCAACATTATTGGTGTCAATGAAGGTACGATCGAATGGTGTCCTAATGAAGATTCTGCCGATCGTTTAGAGCAACTGGTTTGGTGGTGGGTTGTGCGTCCAGATTTAGGAGCGGCGATTGCCAAAGAATCTCCTCAAGAATTCAAAAATATTATCAGTCAATACATTTTGCAATCTTGACAAAAACCAGCGCTCGTCTGTGGTTCAAAAAAATGCGATCGCCCTTAACGACAAAAAGTGCGATCGCCCTTTCGACAAAAAGCCTTAGAATAAGTAATAGCTCCTCCACTTTGAGGGTTTTACCAGTGACAACCATCACCATTGAAGTTCCCGACGATCTCTCAGAGCAACTCGCACTCTTGGGCGAACAACTGCCAGAACTCTTGCGCCTGTGCGTCGAGCAACCAGTATTGCCCTCCCGCACCTACCGCTATATTTTAAACTTTCTTGCCAGCGCGCCCACAGCAGAAGAAATCGCAGCCTTCCGCCCCACTCCTGAGATGCAAGAACGCCTGCGGATATTGGTAACACGCAGCAAAGCCGGTGAACTGACTTCCCCAGAACAACTAGAACTAGATGAATACGAGCGGATTGAACATCTAGTAATCATGCTCAAAATGGGCAACCTACCTTATCTCACTCGCCAATCTTGATTTGTGACTTATATTTCTGCCACCCTTCGCCGATATATTGAAGAACGCGCTTCCTACCGCTGCGAGTATTGTCTGCTGGGAATTTCTTTGAGTTTCTTCCCTCACGAAATTGACCACATAATTGCAGTGAAGCACGGAGGTACAACTGATGCGGATAATCTCGCCTTGGCTTGCTGGCGGTGCAACCGATATAAAGGGACAGATCTCGGTTCTTTCGATCCCCAGACTAGCGCTTTTAGTTTCCTCTTCAACCCCCGGACGCAGAACTGGCCCGAACACTTTACATTGGATGATGATGCCCTGATTATTGGGTTAACTCCAGAAGGGCGCACAACTGTCAATTTGCTACAGCTTAACAGCGATGAGCGACTGGCCGAACGCAGGCGATTCCCTTCGGGATAGCTTCGCTTCACGCTCTCTAGTTCATAATAGGGCGATCGATACGCACTACGACTAAAGAAACCGGGTTTTTACCGAATCTGTTGGCTGCGGCGAAGTATTTTCGCAAAAACCCGGTTTCTGGGCCCTATGTGTTAGTTAGTAAATAAACTCGGCTCTACATGAAACAAACTACCCAGAATCAACGCCTGCTCTTTGCTGAAATATCCCTCACCGTTAACCAGTTGATATACTCCTTCTTCAGAGCCAATAATTCCCACTAAATCCGCAGGTTTTAGCGATCGCTGTTCCATCAAAAACAACAACAGTGAACGACGTGTAGCCGTTGCTCCCGGTGCGTAGTATTCTTGCTCAAATTTTTCAATCAATGCAATCAACAATTCATATAACTCATCTTCTTCAGGAGTGCGATCGCGACGGTGCATCAACTCTTCCACAACCACTAAAGCTTTTTCATTATCAGCTTCATTTCTAATTATTTTAGGCTGATATTGAGACAATAACTCTTTGTATTTATCGGAATTAAAAATAAGGGTCATTTTTCCATTTCTCCTTATCATATTCAGCATGAGTAAAAATGTATTTGATATAAATTAACTGGCTTTCATAATCGATACTAACTATCAATCGATAGTTGTTACCTTTGATGTTAAAAACCGTAAAACCTCCCACGGCTTCAGCTTTAGGGAAAACAAATTGCACTTCAACTAAATTTGACCATTTAGCTTTGTTAGCAATTTTAAACCAGTTATCCAGGGCTTCCAGACAATCAGCATGACTTTCGCTATATTCACGCATCTGCCGGTAGCTGATTATGTGCATATGTTATAGGCAATTTCAACTAAACTTTATCTTAGCTAAGCTGATTTTTTTTGTCAAGTATGCGCGAAATGAGGTAGCTTATTCCCATTGTTCCAGTTCCTCGAAAGGTAGCGGTTCAAAAAAAGCATCACCGAGTTTTCCCGTCAGTAAACCAGGGGTGCGCGGCTGTGGCTGTTCTCGTCCTAATCCGAGGCGAAAATAGTGAATCAAGTCATAGATTTCTGCGAGTTTGTCTTCGGGGATGTCTTGTAATTCTTGAACGATCTTCTCAATTAGCATAAATCAAACACTCCAATAGTTGCTGGTTAATCGATCGCACTACAAGAGTTGCGGTCTTGTCTATTATGGCTCATCGTATAATGACACAAGTTGGCTACGGGCTACGGCGATCGCCCTTTACGACAAAAAGTGCGATCGCCCGCCAATAAATCTGCCACAAATTCACCGAATCAAACTTCTCCAATTTCCGGTGCGATTTCTGCATCTACCTCTTCAAAATTCACCTTATTATAGATATCTGCCACAGAAATTTCAAAGGATACTGAAGCAAGCGCGATCGACTCATCCGATTCATTGTACTCAGCAAACGACCATCGCTTATTATCCGTCTTAGAAAAATGTTCGATATATTTCCGATTTTGATCCAGCAACAAATATTCCTCAACCGTGGGAATCGTGCGGTATCCCTCAAACTTTTTGCCGCGATCGTATCCTTTAGTTGACTCTGACAAAACCTCAATAATAACTCTGGGATTAGTAATCATATCCGTGCGGTTATTATAATATTCCGGCTTGCCACATACTACCATCACATCGGGATAGGTATAGATGCGCCTCTTGGGCATCCACAAGCGGACATCACTCATGAAAACTTCATAATCTTCAGTCTTGAAAGCAAAATTTAACGCCGCGTAGAAATTGCCAGCAATCCGATTGTGATTTGTAGAGCCACCGGCTATAGGAAATATTTCACCGTCAATATATTCGCTTTTGCACTCAGCAGCCTCCTCTAGTGCTAGATATTCCTCGGTCGAGTAGTATCGCTGTTCGGTAAGTTGCATAGTTCGATCGCAGAGCATTTGACTCAGACTTTTGTCTAGTGTAACATTTTTGGGCAAGCTTTTTAAGGTTGAGTTTGTGTAGCGGGTTTTTGAGATTGTTGGTAAACCCGTCCGCACCCAGCCGATCGCCTAATTTATCTGATATGCGATCGCCTTAAAAAAATATAGATTTCGATTATTTGTTGGGTGAGGGCGGGTTTATGATATTGTTGGTTTCTCATATAGATAGTTGGTGAAACGGCTGCATCCCATTTTTGCTTTCAGAGCGTGGACGGTTGCATCAGAATAATATATTTGGATGATATCAGTGCGAGCGTCTCGCTCGCGATTCATGTCGCGAGCGAGACGCTCGCACTCCTAAAAAACGCTTTTTACCAAATTGGGATGCTCCCGGTGAAACCCGCTCCTACGGTATCTTTTGGCAACACGATCGCTTATTTTCTAGTTACTAAAACCCAATCATCGGCTGTTTTGACAACCTCAGCATTCTTCAAACCTAGATGTTTTAAAACAGGTTTCTCTAACAAAAAATAAGGTGGCGGGAGAGTTTGCCATTTCTGTTGTAGCGTCGGGCTGTCGGCGACAATAACTTGTCTCTCGCTATAAAAATTCAGCGACGGACGAGGTAATTTATGAGATGTAAAGACTTGCTGGCCGGCTGGGGTTCCTTGGCGGACAATTTCGGCGATCGGCTTCACTGGATAATCCTCCGCGAGTTCCCAAACCCAGTTATCGGAAGCGACAAATACTAACAGCGTAACGTAAGTTCCCCAAATTAAAACTAACAGAAACTGTCGGTCTTTGCGGTGGAGCAATACGGCGGCTTGCGCCATTGTCAAAGCTACAAACATCAGCATTAACTGCAAATCGCCCTGGGGGGACACAATTTGTCCGCCCAGCCGTATCCAGCCACTGAAGTACGCGCAGCCGACGACACCAACTACGGCTATTACTACCAAAATTGCCGGATGAGGCAACAAAGATATAGCATTAAAATATTCTTCTGTTTCATCTTTTGCGGATTCTTCCGGGACTGACATTTGTTCCCAAACTTCAGCGAGATAGCTACCAACTGCCAAAGCAAAAGCTGGATAAACTGGCAAAACATACCAAGGTAATTTGGTATTCATCACAGAAATAGCCAGCAGATATACTCCCGTCCAAGCTAATACTAATTTTGCACCGGGAAAATTGCGATTTTCCCAACTCAAGCGCAGCCCTTGCAGCCAAAATAACTGCCACGGCCATGCTGATTCTAAAATTTCTAACAGATAATACCAGGGCGGGCCTTTGTGATTGCCTACGGGTTCCCAAATGCGCCGGAAAGATTGGTTAAATAAATTAGCGTTGATGAAATCTTGGCCGTAGTGCAGCCATTGGGCAAAATACCAAGCCGCTACTGGCAAAGTTCCGATCGCCAATCCGCCCCAAAGATACCCAGAAGTTAGCAGTCGCGGGGTATCCCAAACCAGGAAAACAAAGCCGATCGCGCACAGTAGCAGCCCCAACATCACGCCTTTAGTCAAGCAAATGAGTCCGAAGCCAATCCCCGCGCCCAAAGCGTAGCGCAAGTCGCGGCGCGATCGCAGCAAACACCACATCGATGCCAGCAAAAAACACAAAACTGCTCCGTCTAACATCGCCAAACGTCCGTGCCGCAGTACCGGAAGCAGCGTCAGATAAACGAGAGCCGAAAAAATGGCGATCGAGCGTCTGGGAAACAACTCCCTGCCAATGGCGTAAAGAAGTGGCACAGAAGAAGCTGTCAGCATTGCCGGTACCAACCTCGCCGTCAATTCGCTGACACCACCGACGCGAAAACACAGCCCGATCAGCCAGTGTACCAGCGGCGGCTTGTTTAAATAAGGCATAGAGCCGATCGTCGGATACAGCCAATTTAAATTACCGCGCCAAATTTCGCGGCTTACCTGGGCTGCAATCCCTTCATCCCAATCCCGCAACGCCACGCCGCCCAGATTCAGCGCGAAAATCAGCACCGCAGCCAACAGAAAAGCCAGCATCCACAGTTTGTCTGTCAAGCTGTCATTGAAGCGAGTTTTCGGTTTGCGGCTTAGGAATCGAAAGATTTCTGACATAACTTAAGAGAGTTTTTAGCGTCCCAAAGAGAAGGTAAACTTATACAGCAGTTATTTGCGATCGGGGAAATACCATGAACTTACCTGTAATCATAGATATTATAATTGGCTTAGTGTTTATCTACCTGACTTTAAGCTTGCTAGCTTCCGAAATTCAGGAACTGATTGCTACTGTTTTGCAGTGGCGGGCGGAACATTTAAAGAAGTCGATCGAAGTGCTGATTTCTGGAGGCAGCGAAGCCACCAAAGATCCGCTGCAATTGCAGCGAGTCGGACTGTTGGCAAATTCAATTTATGCCAATCCGATTATCAAGGATTTGAATCAAGGAGCGAAAGGTCTTCTATCACAGGGATTTCGTTCGTTTACCCACCGCATGGGAGATTTATACCGCCGAATGACTGGTACTAAGAATGTTTTTGGCAATAAATCAACAGGGCCGTCTTATATTCCAGCCGATAGTTTTGCTGCGAGTCTTTTGGATACTTTAAAAATTTCTCCTTTGGTGGAATCGCTGTCTAAAAGCAGACTGGAAAGATTTAAAGATTTACAGTTGGCACAAATTCAAGTGATTGGAGAGGGTCTGAATCTGCCGGAGTCTACTAAACCAATTATTGAGCAAGAATTTGGCTGGCTGACTGCGGAGTTCAATCGAGTTGTTGAAGATTATAAAAACGATTTGGGAAGTTTGAACAACAGTTTGGATCGAATGTCGGAAAAATTGGGATTTTATATTAATGATTCTCAGGTTTATCTGCCGGAAACCGAGCAGGGAGGAAGAGAATTTCAGAGACAGATGGCTTTTATTAAGGCGAGTTTTGATAGCGAGTTTGAGCGGGCAGCGTTGCGGGCGCAACTGCAACCGAGTTTGAGCAATTTGTTAAATACGGTGAGGAAAGTTAGGAAAAGTCAGGATACGGTAGCACAAATTATGGATGAGAAAGAGGAGAGTCCGATTTACAAACAAATTCAAGAAACCTTGGACAGTATGCCAGAATCTTTGAAACGCAGTCTTTATATTTTGGCGCAGCGCGCTGAAACAGGCGGTGGAGATACTCAAGAGCAGTTGCAGCGGTTTCAGAAAGAAATTGAAGGTTGGTTCGATCGATCGATGGAGCGTGCTTCGGGGGTTTACAAGCGGAATTCTAGAGGGGTGGCGATTTTGCTCGGAACTACGATCGCCCTGGCTGCTAACGCTGATAGCATTAATATTGTTAATCGGTTGTCGAAGGATTCGATGTTGCGATCGACTGTTAATTTGTACGCTAAGCAGTTGGTTGAAAAAAATGCTAACACAAAATTGGATAATTTAACCAATCTCACAAAAGTTCAAAATCAGGTCGATCGAGCTTTGGATAATGTAGCTCTACCTTTTGGCTGGAGCGAACCGAACAGGTTAGAACTAGACGCCCAGGGGAATGTATTGTTGCCGGCTTTGATGGCAAAATTGTTTGGTTGGATGTTGAGTGGCGTAGCGATTTCTATGGGAGCTGGTTTTTGGTTCGAGGCGCTCAACAAGATTATTAACATCCGGAATGCTGGGAAGAAACCGCCCTCTACTACAGACTCGTGAACGGTGGTGTTGTCGGGCCGGAGGCAACTTTGACATTAAATATAAGGTACTTCATAAGGTACGTAGTTGCGCTTGGGCGCTCTTATATATTGAAAGAGCGCTGAAGCGCAACTACGTAATTAAGGTATGTAGTTGCGCTTGGGCGCTCTTATATATTGAAAGAGCGCTGAAGCGCAACTACGTACCTAACTTGCGAGCGAGCATTTGAGGTTTGAGATGTTAGATGGGGTCGATCGATCGGAATCGGGGGGTTTGGAGGACTCTTTGTTGAAGCGGTCACCTACAGGATACTCGATTAGATCGGTAATTACTGACCGATCGCCAATTGGGGAAAATACAGAAAATATAAATTCCGTGCGATCGCGGATGGCAGCACCAGAGAAATAGGCGAAACTGATAGATGAGTGCAATAGCCGCGAGCCAAACCAACCTAGTTCCTGCCTGTTTCCAACGCTCTGACTCCAAGGGTACATCTACCAGCCAACACCCTTTTGGAGGAAGGAATATGTTCACTTCTTTGACGGAAACCAATCCCGCCTCGGAATACCAAAATCCCGGATCCAGAAGTTTTGCATTTAATGACTCCAGCATCATTGACGGCGGATATTTTGTCTCTGGGATTTTCGCGACGCTTGCAGTAATTTTAGTCAAGTCTATGTCTGACGGGATCCAGCAAGTTATCTCGGCACTTCAAAAATATGCCTCTATCCTGATTAGAGAGATTGACAAAGTTTGCACAATTTTTGGCGGCAGTTCAGATTGCCTCGAACCAGATGACAGCCAATTGCTAAAATGGCACAGTTCCCTGAGTGACAAAAACGGACTGGGTTCGTGTTATGCCGATCGAGATAGCGACACACTCAGCAACGGCCGCGCGCGCGATCGGTTGTTTGCTAAGGAGAGTAATGTAATTGAGGCTGTGGAGCGTAAAACACGGTGATTGGCCACAATGGAATTGTCATTAACCGCCTGACGGGGCGCGAGGATGCGATCTGACTGAATCTGCGATCGATCGTATCAACTCCCGTTGAATAATTCTCATAGCCTTTGTAGTGTAGTGACGGCCCAACTCCGCAAAGTTCCTGTGCCCGCGCGCAAACAACTTAAGTGCGATCGATTAATCGGCACTTAATGTCAGACTGTTTTGATGCTTAGTAAATGCCACCAAACCTACTTGGTATCAGTATTCTGGTGTCTCAAAAATCTAGCCAGCCACGCAGCCTATCTCATACAATTTTAGATTTTCAAAGTGGGGATGACTGAGGTCGCTCTTCAGTTGACAGTTGACAGTTGACAGTTGACAGTTGACAGCTTGCCCGAAAAGCCGGTCGTTGGGTTGAGGGCGACCTCTACCGGGAAGTCCGAGGATTGGAGTAATGAATAGTCTTCTTTTAATTACTCCCGGGACTCCGGCTTTCAACCAATTCTTTCTGGTAATTTCGATCGCGCCTAAAGTTGCATTCTTTGTTTTAATTGGCTGAATTATTCAAAATGTATTATATAATTCATTTTAAAATTTGACCTAATACAGGTATGGACACGACTAAACCGTGTCTATCTACGCAAATTATCTGAGTAAAATCAACAATAGTAAATCTAATTTAGAGGGGTTACTCAGTAAGTAATTACCGTTGCACCCATTTTTTAATGCCTATAATTATCGGTATTTGCAGCCAATAATGCTGAAAAAGTCCGGCTTCAAAAAAGCTGAATTTTTTTGAATATGCGCCACATATTTGTTAGATATTTCAACAATCCTCACCAAAAAATTGAGTAACTACAAGCGGAAGTAAGTACAATCCGGAAAATAAAACATTTAAATAATTGATTAGTAAATGTTGCACTATTTTCAAAATAGGTGTTAATATGAATTCAAATAAGACTGATAAGAACACTCCTGGGCTGTATCTACCAATAACGCCCTTAATGGAGTATCACAAATGAGTTCTACATTCGCTCAAACCAACTCACAATCTTCTTTGGAAAAATTGCACCCACGTTCCTTAGTATTCATTGATTCCGGGGTGGAAGATTACGAGTCAATTGCAGCGGGAGTGCTACCTGGGCAGCAGGTAGTAATCCTCGATAGCACCAAAAATGGCATCCAACAAATTACGTCTGAAATTGAAAACTACGCCTCTACCAACGGGGCGATCGACTCGGTACACATTATTTCTCACGGCAGTTCTGGCAGCCTGCAACTCGGTAATACCGCTCTGGGTTCAGATAACATCGATCAATACAAAAGCCAGTTGGAAAAGTGGCAGACTTCACTAGCTCCAGAAGCCGACATCATGCTGTACGGCTGCGATGTAGCAGCAGGTACAGGCGCTAATTTCGTTGACAAGTTAAGCCAATTAACGGGGGCTGACGTTGCCGCATCCACCAACATTACTGGTAAAGACGGCGACTGGAATTTAGAATTTTCTAAGGGTCAAATTGAATCGGACTTAGCCTTGAACTCCGATGTGATGGCAAATTACCAAGGTGATTTAGCTACTATCGTCGTCACGAGTAATAGCGATAGCGGAGCAGGTTCCTTGAGAGCTGCGATCGCCTCCGCTGTTGCCGGGGACACAATTACCTTCGCTCCTGGTCTAGCTGGTCAAACCATCGCCCTTACCAGCGGTCAAATCGATATTCCCGTTGGCAAAAACCTCACCATTGACGGCGCCGGTGCAGCGGGTTTAACCATCAGCGGTAACAACTCATCCCGTGCCTTTTTTGTCAATGCAAACGTTGTGACTGCGACGAATTTTGCGGTCAAAAATCTCACTCTTGCCAACGGTAAAACGACTGGGACAGGTGGGGCGATCGGCACAACGGACGAAGTAAGGCTCACAGTAGACAACGTTCAGTTTAATAACAACGTTGCCGATAAAGGTGGTGGGGCAATTTTCGGCAATTTCAACAATACCCTGACAGTATCGAACAGTAAATTCAACGGCAACATCGCGACGGGGGGTAATGACGAACGCGGTGCAGGTGCGATCGGCTTTTTGAGCTCCAAAGCTTTTACTGTCACCAACAGCGACTTCACCAACAACAAGGGAATTAACGGTGGGGCAATTAACAGCCTTCAGGGCAAGTTAACAATTGACAATTCGCGATTCATCGGCAACGACACCAGCGCAGCCTCTTACGCAACAGGTCAAGGTAATCCTGGTTTAAGGGGTAACGGTGGCGCTATTTACACAGACAGAGCCAGCGGTCTAAATGAAGCTTCCGGCACAATCAAGATTACCAATAGCGTATTTCAGAACAATCAAGGTCGAGGTGAAGGAGGTGCAGCTTATCTGTTCACGGGCAGCCAAGACAATGTAATTTTGGAAAACACCACCTTCCAAAATAACGAAGTTATGGCGCTAACAGGCAGTCCCGGCGGTGGAAATCCTGGAAACGGTGGTGCGGTAACGGTTTTGAGCGACAGCACCAACCAGGGATTGACTATTACCAACACTAGCTTTGCTGGCAACAAAGCCAACAATCAAGGTGGTGGCCTGTGGATGCGAAATGCCCCTGCTACGATTACTAACAGCACGTTTTCTGGCAACTCCACCGCGTTTGCTGCTGGTGATTTCAACAAACTGGGCGGTGCCATGACTCTTGGTGCACGCACAACTATTGTCAACACGACGATCGCCGATAATAGCGCCGGTTGGGTTGGTGGAGGTATCTTCGCCGATGCCAATAATGTCACCCTCAAAAACACGGTTCTTTCCAACAATACAGCGGCTAACGGAGGAAACCCTTGGGGAATTCAGCAACACGTCACCGCCCAATATAGCGATCAAGGAGGGAATTTTCAGTGGCCGCCCAAAAACCCCAATGACGGCAGCGATGTCAATGCTACGGCAAGTGTGACCCTCGCAGATCCCAAACTCGGCCCCCTGCAAAACATCAACGGCGCTTTCGTAAGGCCTCTGCTATTAGGAAGTCCAGCAATTGATAAAGGGGTTGCAAGTGGCGCACCGGCTTTGGATCAACGCGGCGTGACTCGCCCTCAAGATGGCGATACTATTCCAGGGGCGATCGTTGACAGCGGCTCTTTTGAATACACCAATGGAGTCGTGCCAACTCCAACTCCCACACCAACTCCGGCGCCGACACCAACACCCGCGCCAACTCCAACTCCCACACCAACTCCGGCGCCGACACCAACGCCCGCGCCAACTCCCACTCCCACACCAACTCCGGCGCCGACACCAACACCCGCGCCGACTCCCACTCCCACACCAACTCCGGCGCCGACACCAACACCCGCGCCGACTCCCACTCCCACACCAACTCCGGCGCCAACTCCGACACCCGCGCCGAC
>NZ_JAEQDE010000024.1:0-98223 GCF_020737865.1 Microcoleus sp. PH2017_35_SFW_U_B | reverse complement strand
CAAGACGCCGAACCAACCTACATAAATGCGGTTGTCGGTGCTGGTGACCCAGTTGCAAAACTGCGACCACAGGTTGGCGCTTTCGCGCTGCTGTAAGGTTGCTGTCATGGTTTTATGATTGCTGTATTTGGTTTTCAATGTTCGTGACGGCTTTGTGTTCCGCCATGTAAATAAATATAAACCTTTTATTTCGGTTTGTAAAGGGGTGTAACAACAGCTTAACTGATGAGAGTCATCAGGAAAGCTGATGAAACGATAAAGAGGCGAAAAGATTGCGTCGCTTCGATCGCACTTAACCCTAACGGGGAACAGGAGCTACCCGAGGTGGAGCAACTGGAGAAGGTGGAGCAACTGGAGCGATCGCAGGTGCAGGTGCAGGGCTGCGAGGAGGTGGAGCACTGCTGAACTGTTGCAGTTGCTGGGGGGTGAGCGATCGCAAAATTCTCAGTCCCAAAGTATTTCGGGAGATGCCCAGGGCGTAGTTTGGCTCTAAATACGGGCGGAACTTTGATTTGTTGTTCAAATAGCTTTCCATGAACGCTAGGCTGAGTCCGTTGAGGTAGCGGCGGGCTAAGGCGGGTTCGGGCCCGATCGCCTGTGCTGGTGGCAAAAAGACGCTTTGAGGGGATTGGTCGATCGTGGAAAAGTGAGTCCCGTTGTTCATCAGCACCAGATATTTGTTCGGCGATGTCAGCCATGTGAAGGGTTGAATTTGTTCGAGCAAAGCGGGGGCGACGGTATCGGCGGTGCCTGCGATTACCATGACTGGGATTTGGATTTTGCTGAGGTTTGTTTCTCCTAAAATGCTGCTGACGATCGGGTTGATGGCGATCGCAGCTTTGACGCGCGGATCGCCGAAATTGTACTGGTTGCGATCGAGGCTGCGGGCGCGGCACTGCAACAGCAGCGAGAGGTTCCAAGTTTCATTTTCCAGCTTGCAGTCTTTGTCTAGCTGTGCAAAGTTAATCTCGGCTCCCGCTAGTGTTAAAGCCGTATAGCCTCCGAAAGATTGGCCGATGACGCCGACTCGCTGCAAGTCTAGCTGTCCTCGGTAGGCCGGATTGGTTGTCGAAAGTTGGGTTAAATAATCGAGCAGGTCTTTGATGTCTAGGGGGCGGTTGACAAATTCTGCTGGTTCTGCTACTTCGTTGGCTCTGCCTGTTACTAGGTCTTGGATTTGTTGGGCGTTGCTGCCGGGGTGTTCGGGGACGGCGACGGCAAAGCCGTAGGAGGCTAGGTGTTTGGCTAAATACTCGTAGGAAATGCGATCGGAACCTAAACCGTGAGAAATTACTACGACTGGAGCCGGTTGCGGACTTTTGAGCGGCAGGTAAATGTCGATATCAAAGGTACGATCGCGATTTGGACTCGTCAGAGTTACCGATGATTTTTTCCAATTATAGGGGCCCTTTTCCTGGATCTGTAGCATTTCGGCGGGCGGTATCCCAGACTCCTCGGCTGCTTGTGTTTCCGACAACTTGGCGACTCCGGCGATCGTCCGATTGGAACGGTTGATCAGCGATGTCAGCTCGTTGGCGATACCCAAGCCGCGCGCAATGTCAATCCTGATGCCGTAAGTGGGGAATTTCCGCAGCACGTTGAGAATTGTCATGCCTTCTGGATCTGAGGCTGCTAAAATTAGGGCCGCTCGGATGGCATAAAATCCGGGCTGCCGAGCTTTGGTTTGAATTACTCGCCCCAAGCGTTCCAGCAGCAATTCTCCTTGAGGCGTGTAGAGGAATTGGGCGATCGTCACGTGGCTGATTTCTGCTTTCGCTTGCAGGCCGTTGCGAATCTCCGCTAGCTGTGATTTTTTGGCGTACTGAGCGAAGCCGTCCAAGTTTGAGTCTATTTTGCCTTCTTTGGCGAAGAGTGTCAGGGATTCGATCGGCACTGATACTTCTAGCGGCCCGTAAGTTATATAGATTCGTTCTGCTCCCAAGGCCGGTGCAGCAGTGCAAACAGCCGTGAATGCAAACAATCCTAGGTATTTTGGGGCGATCGACCGCCGAGCGCGAATTGCCGCAGTAGAGATACTCGGAAACAGACAGTTCATAACTTTAACACCTAGAACTTCTAATAATTAGTCGGTGAAACGATGTAAATTGTTTCACTAATATTTAATACCAAAAAATCGATCTTTACTTGGGAAATTAGGTTATCGTGGGAAGTATATCCAAAAGAGCAATTTTCTGACCTAACAAGACTAGCTGAACTTTAAAATTCAACGCCGAGGGGTGAGTGGATTTGAGAGTTGAGATTTGAGATTTGAGATTAACTCGGCAGATAAATCTGGAAGCTGAAACTAAGGTCTAAAATTTGGGGAGCATCTAGGACTTAAGGCGACGCTTGTATCCGTCTTTGGGCGAGGGGTCAAACCTACTATAATGCCCATTGATTATTGTTTCAGCTATCCCAGATATTTGCGATCGAGTTTGCAACTATAGCCTGAGTGAGAGAATTTATCATGTTCAATGCAACTGCCATCCTGATTGACGCTTTTGTGCAAGAGCTACAGGCCGGCTACCGCCGCACCTACGGCAAGTACAAGCCTGACTACCCTGAAATTATCGCCTGGGCGGGGACTATGGCTCTCGAAAACATCGCTAACTGCGATGCTCTTTACCACAATGTGGAACACACAATGCTCGTGGCCTTGGTGGGACAAGAGATTCTTCGCGGCAAGCATATTCGCGAAGGGGGTGTGTCGCCGGAAGATTGGCTGCACTACCTGATCTCACTGCTATGCCACGATATCGGCTACGTGAAAGGTGTTTGCCGCCAAGACCAAGAATCTGTGGGACTCTATGCTACTGGTATTGATGGAGGCATGGTTTCTGTGGCGATCGGCGCCACTTCTGCTAGTCTAACTCCTTATCATGTCGATCGAGGAAAACTCGTAATTGACGAACGCTTCGGCGGCCACACATTAATTGATGCCGAACAAATCAAGCGCAATATTGAGTTGACACGCTTCCCAGTTCCTGCTAGCGAAACCCATCAAGACCGAAACAACTATTCTGGGCTCGCCAGGGCCGCCGATTTGATCGGTCAATTGAGTGACCCAAATTACCTCCGCAAAATCAGCGCCCTATTCTACGAATTTGAGGAAGTCGGCACTAATAAAATCTTGGGCTACAAATCCCCGGGAGATTTGCGCCAAAATTACGCCAAGTTTTATTGGAACGGAGTTTTCCCATACATTCCAGCAGCTTTGAACTACTTGGAATTGACCCAGGGTGGCAAACAGATTATTGCCAACCTATACGCTAACGTGTTTCAAGTAGAACACGCTGAACCGCTTGCTTTCACCAAGCCGAACTCTCAAGATTCGATTAAATCCCGCGCCAACAGCAACTCGAAGGTTGAAAAAAATAGTGATAATCTTCAACCTTCCATGTCCGGTGGAGATAACAACAAGAAGTTTAGCGATTTTTCCGACCTGAATTTGTGAGAGTGTTTTCGCATAATTCATGATTTATCGACGCGAGTCATCATTAGAAAGTTTTAAGATTTTCTACTTGCTGGCTCCTTTTTGTTTGAGCTACAATAAATACTGTTTACTAGATTCGTAATACAAATTAGGTACGTTGTTGGGCTTTAGCCCTCTTTATAATATTCGGAAAGAGGGCTGAAGCCCAACAACGTACCTCATCTGCTTCCTTGCTCTTTTAAGACAATCTTAAGTAAAATGTATTGAGCTATAATAAGAGTAAGAAATCGTTGTCCCTTAGGGAAAATCAGGTCATGGCAACCAACAACATTGAAGTCGTTTTTAGCTTTGATACAACTGGCAGTATGTACCCTTGCTTGACGCAAGTTCGTCGGAAAATCAAAGAGACGGTAACAAGATTGCTTGATGAAATTCCTGGCATTCGCATTGGCATTATTGCTCACGGGGACTATTGCGATGCTGGCAGCACCTACGTGACTAAACACCTCGATTTGTCCGGTGATGTCGGCAAGATTTGCAATTTTGTGGAAAATGTCGAACCTACTGGCGGCGGCGATGCTCCAGAATGTTATGAATTAGTCTTGCACGAAGCTCAATCACTTTCCTGGACTCCCACTAATTCCAAAACATTCGTACTAATTGGCGACGATATCCCCCACGCACCCGCTCAAACTCCCCAAAAACTTAACTGGCGTCAAGAAGTAGATAAGTTAGCACAGATGGGAATTGCCGTTTACGGCATCCAAGCTCTCAACCGTCCCCATGCTACTTTATTCTACAAAGAACTAGCGGAAAAATCTGGCGGTTTTCACCTCAATCTCGACCAATTTTCCTACATCACAGATTTCTTTTTAGCAGTTTGTTACCAACAATCATCTGACGAACAACTACAAGCTTACGAACAAGAAGTTGTCAGTCAAGGTCGCATGAGTCGCGGCTTAAACAAGATGTTTGATACCATGATGAAGCGGGAAGGGACTGCTGTTTATGAGTCAGTAGAATTGCGCGCTGTCAAACCGGGGAGATTTCAGATTCTCGAAGTAGACAACGAGATTTCTATTAAAGCTTTTGTTCTGGAAAATGGTTTGGCTTTTAAAACCGGGCGCGGGTTTTATGAATTTACCAAAACAGAAACTATCCAAGGTAAGAAAGAAATTGTGCTGATGGAACGTTCGACAGGGGATTTATTTGAAGGAGAAGCGGCGCGAGAAATGTTGGGTTTGCCAATGGGTGAGACAGTTCGCATCAAGCCGAGCAATCTAGAAAAGTATGCGGTTTTTGTGCAAAGTACCTCGGCTAATCGCAAGCTGATGGGGGGAACTCGTTTCCTTTATGAAGTTGAAGATTGGGATCGTTAATCGATTTTAAATGTCCTAACTACAACCACAGAGTAGGGTGCATCTCACTTTTGAAGAGGGCGAAGCATGACCGCATATAAGTTATTAGTTATAATCCCATATTGACTACGGTCGTGCTTCGCCCCTACAAACATATTTACCAAAAACAGATGCACCCCGCAGAGCAGCGCAGATAATGCTAAAATTTCTATGGTTTGTGTTTGTAGCCTTTCTCAAAAAGATGAGGTATGACTGACAGTTTAATATAACTACTAAACTAGGAGGGCTAAAGCCCAACTACGTACCCGATCTTTTTGAGAACCGCTATATTCTAGTATCTGCGGTTAGACAATATACACTTTTAAATTAATATGCAACCAGAAATTCAGCAGCGAGTTAAACAATTGAGGCAGCAGCTACAGGAAGCTAGCTATGCTTATTATGTTCTTGATGCGCCGATGATGGCTGATGAGGTGTACGATCGCCTTTACCGAGAGTTGCAAGAGTTAGAATCAGATTATCCTGAGTTGATTGCTGCGGAAAGTCCGACTCAGCGCGTGGGAGAAAAGCCGGCTACTCAATTTTTTAGCGTCAAGCACAATATTCCTCTCTACAGTTTGGAAAATGCTTTTAATTTTGAGGAATTGACCAAATGGCAGGAACGCTGGCAGCGAATTGCACCCCCCCTAACCCCCCCTTATCAAGGGGGGGGACAAGATATGATTTTACCTTCCGAGGATGGCATTTCACCGCCCCTAACCCACCCTTATCAAGGGGGAAATGCACCCCCCCTAACCCCCCCTTATCAAGGGGGGGGACAAGATGGAATTGCACATCTACCTAGCAATGACGAAAACAGGGAAATTACTCCCCCCCTTAGCAAGGGGGGGCTGGGGGGGGGTTCCTACCAGGAAATTACTCCCCCCCTTAGCAAGGGGGGGTTGGGGGGGGTTTCCTATGTTTGTGAGTTAAAAATTGATGGTTCTGCTTTAGCGTTAACCTATGAAAATGGGGTTTTAGTTCGGGGTGCAACGCGGGGAGATGGGATTGCGGGAGAGGATATTACTCAAAATGTTAAGACTATTCGCTCGATTCCTCTCAAACTTAATTTAGATAATCCGCCGCCTGTGGTGGAAGTGCGGGGAGAGGCTTTTTTGTCTTTGGCTGTGTTTGAGGATATTAATCGGGAACGGGAAAAAGCGGGGGAACAATTGTTTGCTAATCCTCGCAATGCTGCGGCGGGTACGCTGCGACAGTTGGATTCTAAGATTGTAGATAAGCGACGGTTGGATTTCTTTGCTTATACTCTACATTTAGATGAGGGTAATGAGGAAAAGACGCAAGGGGAATCTTTGGAATTGTTGCGAAGGATGGGGTTTAAGGTGAATCCCAATCGGAAAATTTGCTCTTCGTTGGATGAGGTGCGGGAGTATTACGAATATTGGGATACTGAACGGCGAAATTTACCTTACATGACTGATGGGGTTGTTGTTAAGATTAATTCGGTTTGGCTGCAAAAACAATTGGGTTTTACTCAGAGGTTTCCGCGTTGGGCGATCGCACTTAAGTATCCGGCTGCCGAAGTCCCTACAATTGTAGAAGCAATAACTGTACAAGTCGGGAGAACCGGCGCGCTGACTCCCGTAGCGGAACTCAAACCGGTGCAGTTGGCTGGAACGACGGTTTCGCGGGCTTCTCTCCACAATAGCGATCGACTTTCCGATCTCAATCTCCATATCGGCGATACTGTAATTGTCAGAAAAGCTGGGGAAATTATACCAGAAGTTGTCCGAGTTTTAGCAGAACTTCGTCCCCCAAATGCTCAACTTTTTCAAATGCCTAGCTGCTGTCCCGAATGCACGCAGCCTGTGGTTCGCGAAAAGGGGGAGGCCGTGACTCGCTGCATCAACACGTCTTGTCCGGCGATTTTGAGGGGTTCCCTGATTCATTTTTGCAGCCGGGATGCTCTGGATATTAACGGTGTTGGGGAAAAGTTGGTGCAGCAGATGGTGGATAGCAATCTGGTGCAGTCGGCGGCGGATTTGTTTGATTTGACTGCTGACAGGTTGATGGGTTTGGAACGCATGGGTAAAAAGTTAGCAGAAAAGTTGGTAAGTGCGATCGCCCGATCGAAAAATCAACCTTATGCGCGGGTACTTTACGGCCTGGGCATCCGCCACGTCGGCAGTGTCAACGCTCAATTGTTGACTGAAAGGTTTGCCAATGTGGAAGAGTTAGCAGCGGTATCGGCGGCAGGAATTGAGGGAGTTTACGGCATCGGCCCGGAAATTGCACAAGCTGTTTATCAATGGTTTCGAGTTCCGGCAAATCAAAGTTTAATTGCACGGTTGCAAACTGCGGGATTGCAATTGCATTCAGAAATGAAAACTCAGAACTCGGCAGCTCAAAATTTACAATTTGCAGGTAAAACATTTGTACTTACCGGAACTTTGCCGACTCTAAAACGAGATGAAGCTAAGGATTTGATTGTCAAAGCTGGAGGAAAAGTCACAGGTTCTGTCAGTGCTAAAACCGATTATGTGGTTGTAGGTGAAGATGCTGGTTCTAAGTTGGAAAAGGCTCAATCTTTGGGGATTGAGCTACTGTCGGAGGCTGAGTTTATGGAACTTTTGGCAACTTGAAAATTGATAATTGTTCGTAAGGTGTAGCCATCAGCAATGTTTGTAGTCAGGAATGAAGTCCTCTAAATTCATGAGGACTGAAGTCCTCACTACGAACCTGTTTTGTGTTTGATATTCGGACTTCATTCCTCTGATTTTGATAAGGACTGAAGTCCTCACTACGAACCTGTTTTGCGGCAGGCGCAAAATAGCCGATCGCAAATTACGCAATACCTCAAAAGGCATAGAAATTGCGTTAGCGAAGCTTGCAAAAGAGGATCGCACTTCGTCAATATACATACTTCTCTCGCCTGGGCGCCCGAATCGGTTGTCGGCACAGGCTAGTTTTGCTAAAATTTGATATAGTTGGGATTTGCGATCGCGCGTAACTGCCAACCGAACAAAGTTCCAGCAATCAGAGGAGATACGTGATGTCGGAAATCCCAGAACAAACACAAACAAATTTGTCGGCTCCAGAAACAAGTTCCGAAAGCTCTATTTCTTGGACTGAAAACGTAAAAAGTAGCGTGGGAAACATCCTGAGCAGTTGGAAGGTGAAAGCAGGATTGGGAGTGGCTGTACTATTGGGAGTCTTAGTGTTGTCGTTTTTCTGGCAGCACATGATTGCAGTTGTAGGTATGAACAGTTGGGCGGCTCGATCGGGCGCTAGGGCGATCGAATGTATGGTAAGAGATACTAATAACGACGAGTATGTCAGTTGCAGCGCCCTCCTCGACCAGCAAATTGTCCCTCTCGAATGCAGTTCTAGTTTGTTAAACATCGGTTGTCGCGTCAATTACGGAACTGCGGCACCAAATCCGAGACAGCTTGGGCCCAGAGCTTCTGCTGATTTTAGATAATTTTTGACTAGCTTTGCCATCCTAAAAATATGATGCCGATGCCAAGCATAAATGAGGGAGGATCTCATTTTTTCAAAACGCATTTTTTATTGTAGTGCGAGCGTCCCCGCTCGCGAGTCTTGCATCGCTCGCGAGCGGGGACGCTCGCACTATTAAATGCAAAACTGAGATACTTCCAATAAATGGTGCGTCAGAATGAGATGAGGGGTGATAATTAAAAATTACCTTTCCTGACGCACCCTACCCTTGAATTGTTCTTTCTTCCTTCTTCCTTTGCTAGTTTGAGAGAACTTTTGATTAGCTTTGCCGAAAATATGATGCCGATGCCAAGCATAAATGGTGCGTCAGAATTAGATTAGGGGTAATGATTTAAAATTACCTTTCCTGACGCACCCTACCCTTGAATTCTTCCTTCTGTCAACTGTCAACTGTCAACTGTCAACTGTCAACTGTCAACTCTTCTTACCAAGGATTTCCGATGAGGGTGAAACTGCTCCAGTAGTAAGGATGAGAAAAATCTTGGGTTTGTTGTTGTATGTTATTCGGTAAATTTAAGTTGCCCGCTGTTGTCACTAATTGCCGATTTTCAATCCGAACTTGACGAGCAATCATCGCCTGTTGAGTAAGTTGCAGAGTTTCTGCCTTAGTTTTGCCTCCTCGAAGCTGGTGGTAAAATTCGCTCATTAGTCCCAAAGTGCCTCCGTCATCAACATACCACAAACTCCCTAAGGCAGATTTGGCGCCGGATTTGACTGCTAAACCTCCAAAACCTAACTCTGCTTCCCGATCGCCCAAAGCAGTTCTACAAGCACTCAACACTAACAAGTCTACCTGCGGATTGCGCCAATTTAAACTCTCCATGTCATTGAGCTGCAATTTGTAATTCCAGAGTTGAATGTAAGAATTGCTCGGTTGTCCCGAGGTGAAGTTAGCATGGGTTGCTAGGTGAACAATCCGAAATCCTTTGTTGGCGTGTTGCGAGTTGAGATTGTCTATAGTGAAACTCGAATTGAGGAAAGATTGCCCGCGCCACTGGGCAGAAATCGCTTCTAATTCGATCGGCACACTGGGCAAAGGCTTGTTATCGACAAATTCTGACCGTCCCATTGCTAGCACTGTGGCGTCTCTAACTGTCTTATATTCGCGATTAGTCAAGCTAAAACTCGGAATTAGGCTGAAACTGTATTTTTGAATCAAGAAGCCTTTACCGTCGTGCAAAGCGGCAAAGGGCACACTCCGCAATCCGGGATCGACTGACAGCAACAAGGTGTCAATTCCTAAGTTTTGCAAGTCTTTTTCTAGAGGTGCGATCGCCCATTGATACAGTTGCTGGGCGGAGGGAAGATAACTGCTAGTACCGATTTTTGCGGGATTGGTGATTTGTTCGCGGAACTCCTTAACGATGGGATCCAGAGCTTTTCTATTGGCTTCGGGGACGCTGTAGTGAATCGGCCGCCCTACGGGAGGCACTAAAATTAATTCCAGTCGATCGACTCGCGAGATTATATAGATAATACCAGACCGCTTGTGAGTTTCCTGTTCGATATTTCTTAATGTTTGTTGGAATTGCGCCATCATCACTTTTTGGTTGGGAAGGTTGGCTTTGACGCCTAGGTATTCTCCAAACTCTTGATTCCTGATTTGTTCGATTCCCCAGACTGTTTTTTCTATGTCGTTACCTTCAAAAAGTCGATCGGGAGGCGGAACATATCCCAGCACTAAATTAGGAGTAGGGTTGACTGCTGGCGGTGTTTCGCGGCGGGGCACTACTGGCGATTGGCTGGGGGGTAACTTACTGGTGATACTTGAATCCAGTGTTAAAATTTGACCCGCAGCAGGGCCGGGAGTGTCTAACGGTGGAATTCGACGGCGATTTGGAACGTCTTCTGGATCCTCGGGGGATGACGATTCAACCGCTGTTGGAGTTGGATTTGGAGTTGGAATTACGATCGGAGTTGGAGGTGGATTTGGAGTTGGAATTACGATCGGATTTGGACTCGGAGTTGGAATCACCGCCGGAGTTGGATTTGGACTCGGAGTT
Source organism: Microcoleus sp. PH2017_35_SFW_U_B (assembly GCF_020737865.1). Taxonomy (NCBI): domain Bacteria; kingdom Bacillati; phylum Cyanobacteriota; class Cyanophyceae; order Oscillatoriales; family Microcoleaceae; genus Microcoleus; species Microcoleus sp. PH2017_35_SFW_U_B. Next base: position 87,910 of record NZ_JAEQDE010000024.1, on the reverse strand, counting down.
GGAATCACAACCGGAGTTGGATTTGGACTCGGAGTTGGAATCACCGCCGGAGTTGGATTTGGACTCGGAGTTGGAATCACCGCCGGAGTTGGATTTGGACTCGGAGTTGGAATCACAACCGGAGTTGGATTTGGACTCGGAGTTTGAATTGCGATCGGAGTGGGAGTTGGACTCGGAGTTTGAATGAGTGGGAGTTGGACTCGGAGTTTGAATTGCGATCGGAGTGGGAGTTGGACTCGGAGTTTGAATTGCGATCGGAGTGGGAGTTGGACTCGGAGTTTGAACCACAACCGGAGTGGGAGTTGGATTTGGAGTTGGAGTTGCGATCGGAGTGGGAGTTGGATTTGGAGTTGGAATCGGAGTTGGAGTTGGAGTTGGATCGATCCCATCATCAGTAGGAAATACAATACTAGGCACACCACTAGCTGTACGAGGAAACGACTGCGATGTAATGCTAGATGGCCCAGTTGTAATTGCAGCCGCCGTACCATTTATAGTTGCATTTCCCACGACAAACGGTTGAATCACTCCCCCTCCATCTCCTCCAGTGTGGGCAATTGAAATATTTCCTCCATCGGTGCCACCAGCAGTGGAAATACTAGCAAATCCTGTCGGCGAAAAAGTTGTTGGGAAAGAGCCTGTAGCTCGGAAAAAATTTCCCGCGACGGCTGTAACATTGCCGCCCTTGCCGTTAGTACCGCCTTGGGCATTGATGAAACCGACTTGAATATCGCCGATCGGATCTAAGAGCACATTGCCACCATTTCCGGCTGTACCGCTGGAGTTAATTTGTCCTGCTGTAATTGAAATTTTCGCATCAACAGTGATATTCCCGCCCGTACTTCCCGATGTATTCAAATTACCTGCTGTGAAAACGTTACCGCTTTTGAAGAAAATTTCTCCACCATTAGTAGTAACGTTTTTAACGCTGATATCGCCAGTGGCAGTAATATTAACGTTGATATTCTCGCTCGTACTTCCCGATGTATTCAAATTACCTGCTGTGAAAACGTTACCGCTTTTGAAGAAAATTTCTCCACCATTAGTAGTAATATTTTTAACCGTGATATCGCCGTTGGAAGTAATATTAACTTTGCCTGCGGTTACATCTCCCAATAAGTTGAATGTTTTCGTGTTTTGTGCTGTCACTTGTGCTGCATTAATTGTCGAATTGGCTGTGACATCGCCAGCATTTTTAATCAGAATATTTCCTAATTTGCTGCTGGCGCCCACCGATCCATTGAAAGTGATGCTGCCACTACCAGAGTCCAGAGTTAGGTTCCGGGCCGCATCTATACTGTCGATCGCACTTCCAAACGCAATATTCCCCCCAGCCGTGCTCAATACAGCATCATTCGTCAGCCCGATCGCACCATCAATATTGATATTGCCGTTATTCGTGGTAACATTGCCACCCAATTTAGTATTTAAGGCAGTCACATTCAAACCTGTCAGTGGCGTTGTTTTTCCGATATCTCCTTGCAGCAGCACATTACCTTTAGTAGCATTGATGTTCAAGCGCCGAGATCCATCGATCGCACCTGCGACACTAACATTACCTGTGTCACTACTGAGAATGGCATCACTGCCGAGTTGGACTTTGCCGTTAAGAGTAAGACTGCTGTTGTCTTTGCCGGTAATATTGGCGTTAAGTGCGATCGTACCAGTTCCCGTTTGAATCGTGACTGGATCGGAAAAAGTGCGATCGCTAGGAATAGTAATATTACCGGTGCCATCCGATCGCCCGATCGCGATCGAGCTAAATCCCTTTTGAATCAACTTAATTTCCGATGGAGTCAAATCTAAAGCGGGAGTAGTGTTATCAGTTCCTCCAACCACAATATTTTGTCCTGCTGTTGCCGGTTGCAGTGTGAGCGCACCAGTACCAGAAACTGGCCCAGCAAAATTAATTTCACCTGCTTTTAAAGTCAGCGGGTTACTTCCTGCCGACAAACTCGAATCGAAAGCAATAGTTGCATTTCCTAGTGTAAAAGTTACAGCAGCATTTAATGTCACTGCATCTCCGTAAGTTTGATTGCCGGTTGTCGTGACATTTCCCTTTACCTGAGTTTTCCCGCCTGCATCTGTAGTCAAACTCGCTGCATTGATCGTTTGATTAAATGCGGTTGTTCCTGTAGAGTTAGTTGTTAAATTGCCGAGATCCTTTGGACTTCCAACTGCACCGTTGAATGTAATATTACCACTACCCGCATTGACTTTCAAATCCCCGCTACCGTCAACTGTATTGTTGAAAGTAACGTCGCTACCTGCTTTGAGAATCGGATTGTTGGCGATTGTAACTGCATCTGTGTAGGTTTGAGAGCCGGTTGTCGTGACATCTCCCTTCAGTTGAGTTGTGCCGCCACCACCAGCAGTCAAACTTGCGGCATTGACTGTTTTATTAAATGCAGTTGTTCCTTTAGATAGAGTTGTTAAATTGCCGATCGCACTTTTATCCCCAACTGCATCCTTAAATGTAACATCACCAGTAGTCCCATCCACAGTCAAATCGCTGATGTTATTAGACTTAACAGTATTATTGAAAGTAATGCCTGTGCCTGAGAGAGTGAGATTCTTGGCAGTCGTGACAGCATCTCCATAGGTTTGAGGGCCGGTGGTAGTGACATCGCCATTGAGTGTAGTTGTGCCACCACCATCTGTAATCAAACTTGCGGCATTGACTGTTTTATTAAATGCAGTTATTCCTTGAGAGTTAACTTTAAGATTGCCGATCGCACTTAGATTTCCAACTGCACTACTGAACGTAACATCACCAGTACCCCCATCCACAGTAAAATCGCTGCCACTGTTACTAAGGTTAACAATATTCTTGAAAGTAATACCGTTACCTGCTGTGAGAGTTGGATTTATTTTGGTGATTGTAACTGTATTTTGATAGGTTTGACTGCCGGTGGTTGTCACATTACCATTGAGTATAGTTGTACCGCCAGTATCTGTAGTCAAACTTGCAGCATTGACTGTTTCATTGAATAGAATTGTTCCTTGAGAGTTAACTTTAAGATTGCCGATCGCACTTTTATCCCCAACTGCACCGGTGAATATAATATTTCCCGTACCTGCCGTTAAACTTAGGTCTTTGGTTCCTGTCAGTGCGCCCTTGACGGTGTTGTTGAACAGAATATTTGCACCTGCACCTGTGTTGACAGAAGCATTATCTTGGACGAGTACAGGACTTTGGAAAGTGATATCTTGCTTGATGGTGCTAACGCCTGCGTTGAGTGTTGTCTTGCCGTCAAAAACGATCGAGGCATTATCTTTTCCGGTGAGTGGTTGATTGATAACGATCGCACCGCCGGGAGATTTAACAGTCACCGGATCTTGGAAACTGTGAGGTCTGTCAAAGGTAATTGTACCAGTGCCGTCTGTTCTGCCGATCGCGATCGACTTAAATCCATCTTGCAGGGCATCTTGAAACTGCTGTCCCACATAAATAGTATTCGGATCGACAGGATTAGCTAATCCATTTATGAACTGAATATTACCGCTTGCATCAAACGGTTGCAGAGAAAAAGTACCCGTACCTTGAACAGAATTAGCAGCCCCACCAAAGTTAGCTTCTTTCCCAATTAACGAAATATTTCCCGTGCCGGAATTTATTTGAGCCACATTAACATTCTTAGAAGCTTTCAGAGTGATATCTCCCCCCGAAGCACTCGTGTTAACTGATCCTGATGTTGTAATATTGCCCTTATTGCTCGTAAGCGCGATCGCCCCTCCGGGATTCTTAGTAGTAATATTGGCCGTGGCAATATCGCCAGTTGTTTTGATACTTATAGCGCCAGTGCTGGTAATATTGGCTTCTGGATTTACCCCAAGTGCAGCCAAGGGATTAGTGTCACCGACAGGCCCGTTAAAATTGACAGTACCAGTTCCAGCAGTAATATTTAATTTATTGTTGCCGTCAACAGTGCCGCCAAAGGTAATATTCCCACCGCTGAGGTTTTTAGTGTTGAGAGTGACATCATTACCGAGGGAAACTTTGCCGACAAACGAGATACTCTTGTCTTGAGTAGTAATTGGGCCATTGACTGCGATCGCGCCTCCGCTTGGAGATTGCAAAGTTGTCGAGTAAGGGAAAGTAACACCAGCGGGGTTAATGGCGATCGTCCCCTTCCCGTCAGCCCGTCCGATTACCATTTCATTAAACCCCTTGAACCGTGCAAGTTCAGCATTCCTGAGCTGCAAAACATTAGGATCATCGAGATCGGTGCCGCCAACAGTAATACCTAAACTCGGCGTCAGAGGTTGCAACCGAATTGTACCAGCACCCTTGACTTCAGATGGGGCTAACAGTTGAATTCGATCGCCTGTCAAAGTAACATTTCCGCCGGTGCCTTTGGATTCCACCAACCCTAAAATTGCAATGCCGATGTTGTCCTTCCCGCTTCCCTTACCTGTTCCAGTAAACGTGATATCCCCACTTTTGGTCGATCCAACTTGAGCCGGAACATCAATATTTATCCCTTGATTATTATTCCCCTTCCCATCACCGCCAACACCGTTTAGAGTCACTTTCCCGGTGCCTGTGGATTCCACCAACCCTTGAATCAGAATGCCGGTGTTGTTATCCCCGCTTCCCTTGCCTGTTCCAGTAAACGTGATATCCCCAGTGTTCGTCGATCGAACTTGAGCAGGAAAAGAAATCAATATCCCTTCATTATTGTTATTCCCATTCCCATCACTGGCAACACCGTTTAGAGTCACTTTCCCAATGCCTGTGGATTCCACCAACCCTAAAATCGCAATGCCCGTGTTGTTATCCCCGCTCCCCGAACCTGTTCCAGTCAGGGTAATATCTCCATCCTTCGATAGAACCTTCGATCGAACTGGTAAGCCATTGTTAGCAATAAATATCCCTCCAGTGCTACCTATCCCATTACCACCCGTACCCGTCAGGTTGACTTTTCCCGTCCCCGTTGATTCCACCAAGTCGTTATTCACTAACCGGATGCCGTATTTAGCAGATCCGCTGCCAATACCAGTGAAAGTAATATCACCATCGACTGAAGTTATCGTAGAGCTACGCAAAACTATCCCGTCACTATTGAGACTACTACCGCTAGTCCCATTGAGGGTAATTTTTCCTGTTCCAGTTGTTGTTAACGTGCCAGTAAATATCTCAAGACCAGTGTTGTTTGCTGTGTTTCCTGCACTACCATTGAGGTCAATGTTTCCACCATTAGCATTGATTTTTCCACCAACATTAATTCCTGGTGTAGTGGCAACATTCGCGCGACCAATACCTGTAAAATTCCCACCATTTGTATTGATCGTCACATTGCCAATGGTGAGACTACCACCATTGAGATTGTCGGCATCAGCATTCAGAGTAACGTTACCTGCTTTAGTTGTAATATTAGCCTTGACATCAATGTTGTTATTAGCTAAAGCCGTCAATCCAACTCCCGGAGTAGCTATATTGACCGGAGCATTAAAAGTAATATCATTGGTAGCTTGCAAAATCACATTAGTCGCAGCACTATTAATTAGAGCAGCATCAATCGTATTTCCCCCAATGTCAGGATCGGCAAATTGATCTACCTGAGTTAGTGCAGTAAAAGTTCCCGCGCCATTTTGAATCGTAATATTTGTGGGATCGAGCAACAATAATCCAGGATTACCGTTAGCAGCCAGAGTATTAACATTGCCTCGGAAGTCTAAAAATTGTTTTCCCGACACCTCCACAAACCCGCCATTCCCCGACAACAAGCCACCTCGGGCAGTAATATTGCCATTAAACCGAGTAGTTTCATCAGCCCAAACGATCGCTCGCCCGCCATTCCCGTTGCTAATCGCATCCACATTAATCGTCGAATCTGCACTCACAAATGTCCGCAAAGCATTCGGTACAGTCCCCAAACCCTGAAAATCTCCCCCAATCAGTACATTCCCACCGCCGTTAATACCCGAAGCATCGATGTTAGCCGCGATCGCACCTACACGATCGCCCAATATGCTAACATTACCCCCAGTATTGCCCGAGACGTTGATACTGCCACTGGCGATCGCAGTTCCAGGCACAACAGGCACAGCCACATTCCCCGCCAGCACCACATCCCCATTGGCATTTACCGTCAAATTCGTTGCTTGTTCCTGGCTTTTTCCAGTCAGCAACTGCGGCAAAGATAGCACTGGCTGCGCGAAATTATTCGGCAAGGAACTTTGGCTAGCTGTCGGCTGAATTTCCAGACTCAGCAAATTTCCGGTTTGAGCGATCCGTACCAAATTTTGACCGGGTACGGCCATCACGGTAATATTGCCAGACGGCGCAGTTAACTGACCGGTATTGACTACCGTACCACCGATTAAACTTAAACTTTGACCGGGCGCCACCGTCAAATTCCCTGCATTTACAATGCTTCCTGCTTGCGGACTGGTAAATGCGAAACTGTTCGGATTCCCGATTAAGCTTGCCCAGTTGTTATTGCCGATCGCACTAAACCACTGATTGTTCCCAAAACCGATACCTGTGGCCGCCGTGGCGTTAAAAGAACCAGGTACGTTGAGCAGGGCATTCTGCCCAAAAATTAATTCTTCCTAAGATATTTTGAATGTTGGGATTGGTTAAAAAGTTTGCCGTTTGACCGGAACTGAGACCAAACTGAGTAAAACTGTGAAACAGGTTAGCCTTGTCACCGCCCAATGACCCCCCGGAAATGTCGTAGCGATTGCCGTTGGGTGTCACGACTGTATTCGTGCCGTCTGGTGCGGGGGTGATGGGTTGCGCGGAAGCGGAACCAGCCGCTGCATTGAGCCAGCCAACTATGAATAACCATCCGAGCAAATGTAGTTTGTTGGCTGCCATTGTGTTTAAAGATTTGTGCTAAAAGTGCGATGTATTTATCTATCCTTAGTCTTACTCCTCAAAGTTCCTCATTTGAAATACTCACCGTGCTGAAGCAACGGTGATTCTTGACGCTTCATCGGGGAAAAGCTACCGAAGTAGTCTGACAGTCCCTCTGCGCCCGTTTAGAGTCGTGGCGATTCCCCATCCCGACTTTCTCAATATTCTTAGCGGCGTTTTCATCTCTATCTTGCTCAGTACCGCAATTCAAACAAAGCACTGAGCGAATAGACAAATCGATTTGCCCCCACTTAAAACCGCAGTCTGAACAAACCTGACTGGTAGGTTCCCATCGACTGATGACCTTGAACTCTCTGCCAAACTTCTCTGATTTAGCCTCGCACAAAGTTCGGAATTCATACCATCCTTGTTGGCTAATTGCTCTTGAGAGTTTGCGATTCTTTACCATGCCAGACACATTTAAATCTTCCAAAACAATCACTTGGTTTTCGTTGATTACTTTGGTTGACAACTTAACTTGTGTAAGAAATCTTTGCGAGTATCGGCAATTTTATTGTGCAGCTTGGCGATTCTAATGCGAGTTACATTCCTTCTCTTGGAATCTTTGGGCTGACGGGCTAACTTGCGTTGCAATTTGCGAACTTTGCGGTCTAGTTTTTTATAGCTAGGGCTTTCGGCTTTCTCGCCGTTGCTCATCACCGCAAAGGTTTTGATTCCTAAATCGATTCCGATGCTGGGGTTTTTAGCCTCAGATGAAATGGGTTGAATTTCTATTACAAAGCTCAGCAAATAACGATTTGCACAATCCTTGATTACCGTGACGGAACTAGGTTCAGATGGTAACGCCCTCGACCAAATCGGATTGACAATTCCAATCTTGGCTAGATAAACTCCATCACCTTTGATTGAAAATCCTCCAACTCTAAAACGCGCCGATTGACTGCTGGTTCTTTTTTTGAACTTAGGATATCCGACTTTACGACCTTTTCTCTTTCCCTTGCAGGAGTTGAAAAAGTTCTTAAAAGCAATATCCAGGTCGGCAACTGATTGTTGCAGCGGGACGCACGACACGTCTCCCAGCCAAGCCCTTTCTTCAGTATTTTTAGCCCCAGTTATGACGATTTTTTGCAAATCTGCCGAACTTGGTTTTTTGTCTGACTGTTTGCAAAGTGCGAGCGCATCGTTCCAGACTACCCGGACGCAGCCAAACAACCGAGCTAGGCTCTGCTGTTGTTGGTCGGTTGGGTAAAATCTGTAACGAAATCTTGCTTTCACGGGTTGTGTTAAAATTGGTCTATTATTTGATTATATATTGGTCTACAGGCAATGACAACTATTTACTTACCGCCGAGAACGGCATTCTGTTACAGAACTTAAAATGCACTTGGTCTGCGTGACAAAGTACCGTCGGCCTGTATTTACGGGCGAAAGTCTTGATTTGATTGAAAAAACGTTTCGAGAGGTTGCTGAAAAAATGAATTTTCAGGTTCTGGAGTTTAATGGTGAAGGTAATCACATTCATGCGCTGATTGAGTATCCGCCTAAACTTTCTATCTCTCAAATAGTGAATGCTTTGAAAGGAGTTTCTAGCCGTCGCTACGGACAGGCTGGATACAAAAAACCTCACAAAGAAGCTTTATGGAGTCCTAGCTATTTTGCGGTTTCTGTAGGGGGCGCGCCTCTAGAAGTCTTAAAGGAATATATTAAAAATCAAGAAAAGCCGTCCTAGAAGGACGGGGCTTGTATCCCAATTTTTTGGTCAGTTAGGTAAGTTCGGAATCTTGCATATGGTAGCTTACCAAGGACTGCCGATCAGGGTGAAACTACTCCAGTAGTAAGGATGAGAAAAATCTTGGTTTCTTTGTTTGATATTAGCTGGTAAATTCAACTTCCCTCCTGTTGTCACTAACTGTTGGTTTTTAATTCCAACTTGACGAGCAATCATTGCTTGTTGAGCAAGTTGCAGGGTTTCTGCCTTAGTTGTGCCTCCTCGAAGTTGGTAGTAAAATTCGCTCATCAGTCCCAAAGTGCCTCCATCGTCAACATACCACAAACTCCCTAGGGCAGATGCAGCGCCGGATTTGACCGCTAAACCTCCAAAACCTAACTCTGATTCGCGATCGCCCAAAGCAGTTGTACAAGCACTCAATACTAACAAGTCTACCTGCGGATTGCGCCAATTTAAACTTCCCATATCATTGAGTCGCAATTTAGAATTCCAGAGTTGAATGTAGGAATTACTCGCTTTTCCTGGTTGGAATTCCGCATGGGTTGCTAGGTGAACAATCCGAAATTCTCCCTTGGCGTGTTCGGAGTTGAGTGTATCTAAGGTGAAAGCTGAATTGAGGAAAAATGGCCCCTGCAACTGACCAGAAATCATCTGCAATTCTAGGGGGACGCTGGGTAATGGCTTTTTGTCCACAAATTCCGATCGTCCCATTGCTAGCACTCTGGTGCTATTAACCGATTTGTAATTAGTGTTAGTGGCACTAAAACTCGGAATTAGGCTGAAATTGTATTTTTGAATCAAGAAGCCTTTACCGTCGTGCAAAGCGGCAAAAGGTACACTCCGCAATCCCGGATCTACTGACAGCAATAAAGTCTTAATTCCTAACCTTTCTAAGTCTTTTTCTAGAGGTGCGATCGCCCATTTATACAGTTGCTGGGCGGAGGGTAGATAACTGGTAGTATTGCGTTTGGCGGGAGTGGTGATTTCATCCCGCAACTCTTTGACAACCGGGAAAAGAGCTGCTCTGTTGGCTTCCGGAACGCTGTAGTGAATCGATCGCCCTACGGGAGGAATTAAAATTAGTTCCAGTCGATCGACTCGCGAGACCATGTAGATAATACCAGACCGCTTGCCGGTTTGCTGTTCGATATTTCTTAATGTTTCTTGGAATGTCGGAACCAAGAGTTGTTCGTCTGGGAGGTTGCTTTTTATCCCCAGGTATGATGCAAATTCTTGATTCCTCAGTCCTTCGACTCCCCAGACTATTTTCTGGATGTCGTTAGTTTCAAAAAGTCGATCGGGAGACGAGACATATCCCAGCGCTAAACGAGAATTAGAGTTGGCTGCTGGCGCTGATTCGTTGCTGCTTTGTGTTGGCTGTGATTCGCCCGAGGGCAAGTTACTGATGATACTAGAATCAAGTCTTAAAATGCGATCGTTAACAACACCGGAACTGTTTAGGCGTGGAATACTCCGGGGCTGCAAGTCTTCTGTTTCGGGGGTTGAGGGTGTAGCTGCCGGTGTGGGTGTAGCTGCGGGTGCGGACGATGCTGATGCTGCTGTTCCTACTGTGCTGCCACGTGCGATCGACAATGGGTTAGAATCGATCGCAGGTACTGCTGCTTCTGTTGTTGTCGGCGAAACTGTCGATCGATTTGTCGGCGCAATTCCTTCGGTTGTCGGCGAAACACTCGATCGATTTGTCGGCGCAATTCCTTCGGTTGTCGGCGAAACACTCGATCGATTTGTCGGCGCATTGTCGGCGCAATTCCTTCGGTTGTCGGCGAAACTGTCGATCGATTTGTCGGCGCAATTCCTTCGGTTGTCGGCGAAACTGTCGATCGATTTGTCGGCGGAATGATGTCAGTTATGGGCGACGAAATTGTTGACCGATTTGTCGGCGGAATAAGACCCTCGATCTGCCCATTTGTCGGCGGAATATTTTCCGAGATTAGCCCATTTGTCGGCGGAATGATACCAGTGTTCGGCCCATTTGTCGGCGGAATGATACCAGTGTTCGGCCCATTTGTTGGCGGAATGATACCAGTGTTCGGCCCATTTGTCGGCGGAATGATACCAGTGTTCGGCCCATTTGTCGGCGGAATGATACCAGTGTTCGGCCCATTTGTCGGCGGAATGATACCAGTGTTTGGCCCATTTGTCGGCGGAATGATACCAGTGTTCGGCCCATTTGTTGGCGGAATGATGCCCGTGTTTGGCCCATTTGTTGGCGGAATGATGCCCGTGTTCGGCCCATTTGTTGGCGGAATGATGCCCGTGTTCGGCCCATTTGTTGGCGGAATGATGCCAGTGTTCGGCCCATTTGTCGGCGGAATGATGCCCGTGTTTGGCCCATTTGTCGGCGGAATGATGCCCGTGTTTGGCCTATTTGTTGGCGGAATTACTTCAGGTGTCGGCCCATTTGTCGGCGGAATGATGCCCGTGTTTGGCCCATTTGTTGGCGGAATTACTTCAGGTGTCGGCCCATTTGTCGGCGGAATTACTTCAGGTGTCGGCCCATTTGTCGGCGGAATTACTTCAGGTGTCGGCGGGATTGGCTGCCGATTTGTTGGCGCTGGATCTTTGCCGTCGTCAGTCAACAACACAATATTACCCACAATACTAGAACGCGGAAACGACTGCGATGTAATTCTAGATTGTCCAGTTGTAATTGCACCCGCCGTACCGTTAATAGTAGTATCTCCCACGACAAACGGTTGAATCGGTGGGCCTTGATCTCCACCAGCGTGCACAATTGTAATTTTGCCACCACCGGCGCCACCCGCAGTAGAAATACTAGCAAATCCTGTCGGCGAAAGTGCGGTGGAAAAACCACCTGTAGCGCGGAAAAAATTCCCCGTCGAAATAAACACATCGCCACCAGTGCCACGCGTACCGCCTTGGGCATTAATTGACTCTACTTGAAGATCGCCGATCGGATCTAAGAACACATTGCCACCATTTCCGGCTGTACCGAAGGAGGTAATTTTTCCCGCCGTAATTGAATTTAAAGCTTTAACGGTAATGTTCCCGCCAGTATTTCCCGCTGTATTCAAATCTCTAGCATTCACTTTTCCGGTAGGGCTCGAAAGCTCGATTGTCCCTCCATTTTGCCCGTTTGAAGCAGTGACATTTCCCAACAAATTGATATTTCCGGTGCTATTTACTTGCAAGCTTTGCGCGTTAATATTCGAGTTTGCTGTAACATCCGCAGCATTGGCTGTCAGATTTCCTAGGGCTGTGGTTGCGCCCACCGATCCATTGAAAGTGATGCTGCCGCTACCTGCTGCGAGATTTAGATTCCGGGCGCCATCTATACTGTCGATCGCACCCCCAAAGCCAATATTCCCGCCAGCAGTCTTGAATACAGCATCTTTCGTCAACCCGAGAGAACCGTTAATATTGATATTGCTGTTATTAGTGGTAACATTGCCACCCAACTTAGTATTTAAGGCAGTAACATTCAAACCTGTCAGTGGTGTTGTGTTTCCGATATTTCCTTGCAGCAGCACATTGCCTTTAGTAGCATTGATGTTCAAGCGCCGAGATCCATCGATCGCACCTGCGATACTAACATTACCGACGGCACTGCTGAGAGCGACATCATTGCCGAGTTTGACATTATTGCTGTTAAGAGCAATACTGCTGTTGTCATTTCCGGTAATATTGGCGTTAAGTGCGATCGTACCAGTTCCCGTTTGAATCGTGACTGGGGCGGTAAAAGTGAGATCGTTAGGAATGGTAATATTGCCACTACCATTCAATTTCCCGATCGCGATCGAGCTAAATCCCTTTTGAATCAAATTAATTTCCGATGCCGTCAAATCTAAAGCGGGAGTAGTGTTGTCGGTGCCACCAACCACAATATTTTGTCCTGCCTTTGTCGGTTGCAACGCTAGCGAGGCCGTACCAGAAACCTTATCGGAAAAATTAATTTCACTTGCTGTTAAATTCAGCGAGTTACTTCCTGCTGCTAAAGTCGAACCGAAAGCAATAGTTGCATCTCCCGGTGTAAAACTTACAGGAGCTTTTAGTGTCACCGGGCCTTGAAAACTGATGTTATCATTAGTTGTGGCGATATTGCCGCTAACCGCAACAGTTCCCGCCCCTTTTTGACTGAATGCACCGTCTAAATTCAGGTTTTTCTCAATATTGAGATTAACCTTATTGGTAATTGTGAGCGCCCCGTCATTGGTGGTTGTGACAATTCCTTTGAGATTAACATTGTCAGCAGCAATACCGAGATTGCCAGCTACGTCAACAGTCTTGTTGAAAGTAATATCGGTGCCTGCGAGAATCGGATTGTTGGCAATTGTCACTGCATCTGCATAAGTTTGACCGCCAGTTGTCGTAACACTGCCACCTAAAGATGTTTTGCTGTTGGCAGTTAAACTTGTCAGAGGAGTTGTTTTGCCGATCGCACTTGTGAAGGTAACATTACCGCTAGCCGCCTTCACCGTCAAATCGCTGCCACCATCAACAGTATTGTTAAAAGTTAATTCGCTACCTGACAGAATCGGATTATTGGCAATCGTGACTGCATCGTTATAGGTTTGAGGGTTAGTTGTAGTGACATTTCCCTTCACTTGAGTTGTGCCACCCGCATCTGTAGTCAAACTCGCGGCCTTGACTGTTTGATTAAATGCAGTTATTCCTTGAGAGTTAGCTTTCAGATTGCCGATCGCACTTGCAGCCCCAACTGCACCGCTGAATGTAATATTGCCACTACCCGAATTCACAGTCAAATCGCCAGTGCCGTCAACATTATTATTGAAAGTCACAGCGCTACCTGAGAGAATCGGATTGTTGGCAATTGTGACAGCATCTCCATAGGTTTGAGGGCCAGTTGTAATGACATTGCCCTTGAGTATAGTTGTACCAACCGCATTGGTAGTGACGCTGGCAGAACTGACAGTATTAAATGTGGTTGTACCTGTAGAGTTAGCTGTCAGATTGCCGATCGCACTTAGAGTCCCAACTGCACCGCTAAATGTAATATTACCGCTACCCCCATTCACCGTCAAATTGCTGCTACCGTTCACAGTATCGTTGAAAGTAACGCCCGTGCCTGCGAGAATTGGATTGTTGGCAATCGTGACAGCATCTCCATAGGTTTGAGCGCCGGTGGTAGTCACATTGCCATTTAATTCAGTTTTGCCGCCAGCATTGGTAGTGAAACTGCTAGCAGTGACAGCATTAAATGTAGCCGTACCACCACTGTTGACAATAATATTTCCTAAGGGTACGGTATTACCTATAGCACCTTTCACCGCAATATTTACCGTACCTGTTTCTAAAGTGAGATTGCCACTGCCATCAATATTATCATTCAACAGAATCTTGCCACTTGCTGAATTTCCATTGCCGATCAAGACGCTATCTCCGACTAAGACATTACCCTTAATGGTGATATCTTGAGCGGCGGTGGTAATATTTCCCTTCAGGTTATTAGTAGTAGCGTTGAGAGTAACTGAAGCATCATCAGTTCCCGAAATTGCTTGAGCTTTATTTACAAAAATTGTGCCTTGAGTATTGAAAGTCACAGGATCTTTGAAAACAGCAGGCAAATTGTCTACCGTGATATTGCCTGCGGTAGTATTAGTTCCGATCGCAATTCCACTAAATCCATTAGCCAAGGAGGAGAAAAATTGTTTTCCTAAATCGATCGCCTTCGGATCGTCAGCAAGTGCATCCTGGAAGCGAATTCCGACATTAGGCGAAGACGGCGCAATTGACAAAGTACCCTTACCCTGTACGGAATCTGGGCCTCCCGAAAAGCTCATGTCATTACCGCTAATGCTAATATTTCCCGTACCGGACAATCCCCTAGCATCAATGATATTGATCCGAACTAGATTGGGTGTGGCGATCGCGATATCGCCACCCGCACCGTTCGTAGAACTAGAGTTCCAAACTACTCCGGGATCTGCTAAAATGTTGCCTGTTTTACCCGTGAGGGTAATTTTTCCACCATCGCCCGCCGTGGAACTTGAGTTAAGATTACCAGGAGTAATATTGTTCGCACTCAGTGCAATCGGGCCGCCACTTCCAGTAGTAGAACTGGTATCGATCGCCCCTGTGGAACTCCTCGTAATGTTACCATTGTTGCTCGTAAGCGCGATCGCCCGTCCGGGATTCGTAATATTGCCTGTAGTAATATCGCCAGTAGTGGTAATCGCGATCGGACTGGTACTGGTAACATTCTGAGAATTGACTATTGTCAGGGAACCCAAAGGCACAGTCCCCCCAACAGCCCCGTTAAGATTAATAATACCTGTTCCCGAAGTCAAAGTTAGCTTCCCATCGCCGTCAACAGTTCCCTTAAAATTAATGTCGCCTGCCTTCGTCAACCCAGTATCGAGAGTGACATTAGAACCCTGAACGAGAGACACTTTACCACCAAACGTAATATTCTGTTCGTTGGTGACAACATTTGCATTTAAGTTAGTAGTGGGAGCATCAAAACTAATTGAAGCATTATTTACACCTTTAATGTTGCCATTGACTGCAATTGTGCCGCTAGTTGTGGCGCTAGTTTGGGGAGATCGAAATGTAACCGGAAAATCAAAAGTAACAGCACTGGGGTCAGCAATTGCGATCGTCCCACTGCCGTCCGCCCGCCCGACAATCATTTGGGAAAATCCCTTGAAAGCTGCGAGTTCAGTAGTGCTGAGATTCAAATCAGCAGAATTACCGGCAGTGCCAACAGTAATACCTAAACTCGGAGTCAGAGGTTGCAACAGAATAGTACCGTTGCCTTTGACTTGAGACGTGGGTGAAACCGTAATTGCATCACTGGTCAAAGTAACATCATTACCGGTTCCCGCCGTCAGGTTGATGTTGCTATTATTCAGGTTAATTTCATTAGTAC
Source organism: Microcoleus sp. PH2017_35_SFW_U_B (assembly GCF_020737865.1). Taxonomy (NCBI): domain Bacteria; kingdom Bacillati; phylum Cyanobacteriota; class Cyanophyceae; order Oscillatoriales; family Microcoleaceae; genus Microcoleus; species Microcoleus sp. PH2017_35_SFW_U_B. Next base: position 72,484 of record NZ_JAEQDE010000024.1, on the reverse strand, counting down.
CGCTTGGCCCATTACCAGTCAGAGCAACATTTCCCACCGTCGATTTGAGCGCTCCATTATTCAGATAAATTGCCGCCGAACCGATTGCTGCCTTACCATTCAGATCGATACTTGCCTTCGTCGATTCTACTGCTGAATTACCCTCAACAATAATGCCATAATTTGTTTTATTGATACCAGTCCCCGCACCTGTGCCAGTCATGGCGATATTTCCACTCGCCGATCGCACGTTAGAATTAGCAACAGATATCCCGCTGTTATTGTCTGTGCCCGCACCAGCCGTACCGTTGAAAGAAATACTTCCGCTTCCAGTTGATTCAACTAACGATCCATTTAGAAGTGGTACCTCTGACGACGGCAGGTTTTCCATGCGAATACCGTGGTTACCAATTCCAGTGCCACCACCTGTCCCTGCGAAACTGATGTTTCCATTGTTTGATAGCACTTTGGCGGCGTTAATCAATATCCCGGAGTTATTGTTTTTGCCCGCACCGCCGGTACCGCTGAAACTAATACTTCCAATGCCTGTTGATTGCACTAAGGCCGCGTTGTCGATCGCAATACCGTAATTACTGCTTCCACTGCTGCCACCTTTTCCAACAAGACTGATATCTCCATCGAATGATTTAACGCTGCTATTGCTCTCAACAGATATCCCTCTATTGCTGCCATTAATCCCATTGCCGCCCGTACCAGTCAGGCCAACTTTTCCCGTCCCCGTTGATTCCACCACGGCATTACTCAAAATCAGAATGCCGTTACCAGATCCGCTGCCGTTACCAATCAGTGTAATCTCACCATTGGCTGAACTTATAGTAGGCCCGCGCAAAATTATCCCGTCACTATTGAGGCTGGTACCGCTAGTGCCAGTAAGGGTAATCTTTCCCGTTCCAGTAGTTACTAAAGTAGGTGTAATGGTTCCGCCAGATACCTGAAGGCCGACGTTGATTGCCGTGTTTCCTGCACTACTACCAGTGAGGTCAATATTCCCACCACCAGCATTAATCGTACCACCATTAATATTAATCCCATTTCCATTGACAGTATTCCCGCGGCCAATACCGGTAAAATTGCCACCATTTGTATTAATCGTCGCATTGGTAATGGTGACATTACCACCGGCGAGATTGTCGGTATCAGCATTCAGGGTGATATTGCCTCCCTGAGTTGTGATATTGTTGTTAACAAATATGCTATTACTGGCATTCAGAGTCAGGGAATTTTTATTAGCCCAAGCAATCGGAGCGCTAACTGTAATATCCCCTGCACTCGCACCAAGAGATGTAGTAGAAATAGTGACATTACCTAAACCCAATTGCGTTTGCAGCGTCCCGTTATTAATTGTAGCCGTAGGCGCAGCGATACCGGGAGTAAACACTCCTCCCCCGAATGCACCGGCTGCATCCGGAGCTGTGCTAATAGTAATATTAGTAGGATCTAACAATAAGGTTCCGGCACTGCCGACAGTCGATCGCAAATCCACCAACCCAGCGAAATCCAGCGATTGTTTTCCCGATACCTCCACAAACCCGCCATTCCCAGAAAACAAGCCACCTCGGGCAGTAATATTCCCATTAAAACGAGTAGTTTCATCAGCCCAAACGATCGCTCGCCCGCCATTACCGTTGCTAATCGCATCCACATTAATTGTCGAATCTGCACTCACAAACGTCCGCACAGCATTCGGCACAGTCCCCAAACCCTGAAAATCTCCGCCAATCAGTACATTCCCGCCGCCGTTAATACCCGAAGCATCGATGTTAGCCGCGATCGCGCCTACGCGATCGCCTAAAATGTTAACATTACCCCCAGTATTGCCAGAGACGTTGATACTGCCACTGGCGATCGCAGTTCCCGCCACAACAGGCACAGCCAAATTCCCCAGCACCACATCCCCATTCGGATTTACCGTCAAATTCGTTGCTTGTTCCTGGCCTTTTCCTGTCAGTAACTCCGGCAAAGATAACACCGGTTGCGTCCAATTATTCGGCAGCGAGTTTTGAGTTACTACTGGTTGAACATCCAAACTCAATAAATTACCAGCTTGAGAAATCCGCACCAAATTTTGACCGGGTACAGCCGTAATCAGAACACCGCCTCCTGGCGCGTTTAGCTGGCCGGTATTCACAACCGTCCCCCCCGTCAAACTTAAACTTTGACCGGGTGCCACCGTCAAATTCCCGGCATTTACAATGCTTCCTGCTTGCGGACTGGTAAAGGCAAAACTGTTTGGCTTCCCGATTAAGCTGGCCCAGTTGTTATTGCCGATCGCACTAAACCACTGATTGTTCCCAAAACCGATACCTGTCGCCGCCGTAGCGCTAAAAGAACCCGGTACGTTGAGACTCGCATTTTGTCCAAAAATTTAATTCTTCCTAAGATATTTTGAATGTTGGGATTGGTTAAAAAGTTTGCCGTTTGACCGGAACTGAGACCAAACTGAGTAAAACTGTGAAACAGGTTAACCTTGTCACCGCCCAATGACCCCCCTGAAATGTCGTAGCGATCGCCATTGGGTGTCACGACTGTATTCGTGCCGTCTGGTGCGGGGGTGATGGGTTGCGCGGAAGCCGAGCCGGCCGCTGCATTGAGGCAGCCAAGTATGAATAACCATCCGAGCAAATTTAGTTTGTTGGCTGCCATTGTGGTTAAAGATCTGTGCTAAAAGTGCGATCGTATTTATCTTTCCCTATTCTGACTCATGAAGGTTCCTCCTGTCAATAGGATTTACGGTATTTTGCCTCGAAAAAATATAGCAAATCCGCAGGAAATCTATCTATTTAATTACCATAAATAATTGGTTTAAAGCCGGAACCCTTTTAAGGATAAATTAAAAGCAGACTATTCATTACTCCAATCCTCTTCTTTCCTTTGTCAAGTGCTATCAACTGTCAACTATCAACTGTCAACTATCAACTATCAACTGTCAACTGTCAACTGTCAACTGTCAACTGTCAACTGTCAACCTTGACGATTAGCAGTCAAAAATGCGTAAGTACCGATCGCCAGTGAAAGCAACTTGCTGCTAGTGCCAAACAACTCGCTCCAATTCCTACTCTGGACAGCGCCACAGCCGATTCCAGGGCGAGCAGCTTGCAGTCCGCTTCCAGGAGCAACTCACCCAACAGCCAAATTTTTCTGAGAAACTTTATAAGTTTGGGATGAGCTTTACCAAAATTTTACAAAAATTGACTAAAAAAATTTATATATTTTTGATGAAAGCTAATATTTGCAAGTCTTCCAGTCAATTTGAGACAGTTAGCGATACCAATAGATGTAGTAGCTTGTAAATCTATACTGAGTGAAAATCTGGCTGTGACAGATGAAAGTAGTCTGCCACTAGAGTGTCAGTGAAAACTCTTAAAACAAGCACTCATTGACTCAAAAAAACACCTAAGTGATATCAGTCCGTAGAGTCACTGCCGTAGAGTCTGTTTTGTCGGTTTGACGATCGCCCTTAATATCCGAGGGTCGCGATCGTCTATTCCTGTCTTGACAAGATAGCATTGACCAGCTTACTAACTAACAATATTGGAGGAATCAGGGTTATGACTACCTTAACGCTAGTCAAAAAAACATCTTTTACAGTCGCCAGCTTGGCAACCACAATCTTGCTCAGCATCTGCACGCCCGCCCGAGCTTTCATGTTTGGCAGCACTGGCATCCAGTTCGATCGAGATACCAATATCAACTTTACATTCGACCAATCTCACGGCGCTTACCAGTCTAGCTTGTGGGTAGCCCAAGCTCAGACAGGAGCCAATGGCTACAGCAACATCACCCGACTGTTTTACGAGTTCAAACCCTCAGATAACGGGAACGCCGATGAATGGAAAGGAACCTTCGGCAACTCCGTGGGATCGAACAACGGCTCCCCAACTCAAACCTTCACCTTTTTGCAGGATCAAGTTTATGCCCTGCTGCTCTGGAGTGACAGCGGCAGTGGCAAACAATTCGAGCAGTACGCCTCCAGCAGCACCTTCATGAACAGCCCCGAATGGTTTGCCGCCAACACCCAGTTTCGCAGAGATGACTGTGTGGTGGCCGGATGTCAGCAAGCCGTATTTGGCGAATTTGGGCTCAACCCCCGCTCCCCCGACTCATTTACAAGTATCAACGGCGGTAAAGGCCCAGAACAATATTCATCGCTCACAATGGCCCAACTGGCTCAGGGAAGCAAAATCTCCTTCGACGATGCCGGAGGAGGAAACGATCGCGACTTCCAAGACTTCACCGTCTCCGCCGAGCTAGCACCCGAGCCTGTGACAGTGTTCGGCACCATGCTGGGGATCGGGGCTTTGGCGGCGGCTCGCGGCAAAAAAAAGCGACAGCAGCAACCAAAAAAATGACTCTTAAGCATCCCCATACAAATCTAAATAGTGAGTCTGTTCAGTGGTACTCTGAGAAATAGCATTTCTAAATGTTAAGACTTTTTCCACAACGGGAAAAATAGAATCCTAACAAAGGCACTATTCATGGTATCCACCGCAACAAAAACGAACGTAGGCTACATCACCCAAATCATCGGGCCAGTTGTAGACGTAAAATTCCCAGGCGGCAAACTGCCCCAAATCTATAACGCTATTACGATCGCCGGCAAAAACGAAGCAGGTCAAGACATTTCTGTTACCTGCGAAGTTCAGCAACTCCTCGGAGACAGCCAAGTGCGTGCAGTTTCCATGAGTACCACCGACGGCTTAATGCGCGGTATGGAAGTATTAGATACCGGGGAAGCGATCCAAGTTCCCGTCGGAATCCCGACTCTCGGCCGTATTTTTAACGTCATCGGCGAACCCGTAGACAACCTCGGCCCGGTCAATACTTCCGAAAGTATGCCCATCCACCGCCAGCCGCCGGCTTTCACCGAACTAGAAACCAAGCCTTCGGTGTTTGAAACAGGGATCAAGGTCATCGACCTCCTGGCTCCCTACCGTCGCGGTGGCAAAATCGGTTTGTTCGGCGGCGCAGGCGTCGGCAAAACCGTGATCATGATGGAACTCGTGAACAACATCGCCAAGGCTCACGGCGGCGTGTCCGTGTTTGGCGGTGTGGGCGAGCGCACCCGTGAAGGTAATGACCTTTACAAAGAAATGATCGAGTCTGGGGTTATTGACGAAAAAGACCGCAGCAAATCGAAAATTGCCCTAGTATACGGTCAAATGAACGAGCCACCAGGTGCTCGGATGCGCGTGGGCCTGTCGGCTCTAGCGATGGCCGAATACTTCCGCGATGTCAGCAAGCAAGACGTACTCTTGTTCATTGACAACATCTTCCGGTTCGTACAAGCGGGATCTGAGGTATCGGCTTTGTTGGGTCGGATGCCTTCGGCTGTGGGATATCAGCCGACTCTCGGTACAGACATGGGCGACTTGCAAGAACGGATTACTTCGACTACCGAAGGTTCGATTACTTCGGTTCAAGCTGTGTACGTACCTGCGGATGACTTCACTGATCCAGCGCCGGCTACGACTTTTGCTCACTTAGACGCTACAACTTTGTTGTCTCGCGGTTTGGCTGCGAAGGGTATTTATCCGGCTGTTGATCCCCTGGAATCTACCTCCACAATGTTGCAAATTAGCATTGTAGGCGAAGAACACTATGGTGTTGCGCGTCAGGTGCAGTCTATTTTGCAACGCTACAAGGAATTGCAAGATATTATTGCGATTTTGGGTTTGGACGAGCTGTCGGAAGATGACCGCTTGACTGTTTCTCGCGCTCGCAAAATTGAACGCTTCTTGTCTCAACCGTTCTTTGTAGCAGAAGTGTTCACCGGTTCCCCCGGTAAGTACGTCAAGTTGGCTGATACCATTAAGGGCTTCCAAATGATTTTGGGTGGCGAACTTGATGAGTTACCTGAACAAGCTTTCTATTTGGTTGGCGATATCAACGAAGCGATCGCCAAAGCTGAAAAAATGAAGGCTGACGCTAAGTAGAAAGTAGGGAATGGGTAATGGGTAATGGGTAATTGGTAATTGGTAATAGGTAATAGGTAATAGGTAATGGGTAATAGGTAATGGGTAATAGGTAATGGGTAATGAGTTATTGGAACTGACAAATAACTCATTCCCAATGCCCAATTCCCAATTCCCAATTCCCAATTCCCAATGCCCAATGCCCAATTCCCAATTCCCAATTCCCAATTCCCAATTCTCAATTCCCAACTCCCAATTCCCAATTCCCAATTCCCAATTCCCAATTACCTATTTATGACATTAACTGTGCGCGTAGTGGCCCCAGACAAAACTGTTTGGGATTCTAATGCTGAAGAAGTAATTCTGCCAAGCACGACAGGCCAATTGGGTATCTTGACCGGTCACGCTCCGATGTTGACTGCTTTGGATACCGGAGTGATGCGCGTCCGTCCTGGTAAGGAATGGGTGTCTATTGCTCTGATGGGCGGCTTTGCAGAAATCCAAGAAAACCAAGTAACTATCCTTGTCAACGGCGCTGAGAAAGGCGAAACGATTGATAAAGAAGCTGCTCGTACTGCTTACACCGAAGCAGAAGCTCGTTTGGAAAGCTCTGCTAGTGGCACTTTGCAAGAGCAAATTCAAGCTAAGCAAGCAATCAAACGCGCGAGAGCTCGTTTTCAAGCGGCCGGCGGCACGATTTAGATAAGACGTACGGTTGAAACCGCGCCTACAAAAACAAAGTCCGCCTCCGCGGACTGAAGAAAATAACGTAATGTTAACCGCCAGTTCTTCAACCCGCACTAGAAGGGTTTTGTTTGTATAGACGCGGTTTCAACCGCCCGGTGTTCTTGTATAGACGGCGGTTGAAACCGCCCGGTCTTCTAAACTCCGGCTTCGGACAAGAGAAATTGCATTGTTTCCCAAGATAGCCCTTGCTCGATATAGCGGGGGTTATTTGGATTGTAGGGACTATAGAGCCGATCGACACTAACAATCTTTGCTGTCTCCGGCAAAACTGGCACTTCTGGATCGCTCGCGGTCGATCGCACCAGGGAGCTAGAAAACCCTTTAAAAATAGCAATTTCGTCGAATTCGCCGTCTATTTCGGCCTTCACGATTAACACTTCGTGCGATCGGGCGATCGTGTATTGTTCCAAACGGCGAGCAATAGAGTCAGCCATAGCAAATCTCACATTCCTGAAATCTGCTATAATATAGCTTAATTTGGTCGCTAATTTCAGAGACAGCCAGCCAAAATTTTATATTTAATTCTACCTTTTTTAACACCCGGAAATCAGCGGACATAATATAAGTCAATACGCTTGGGTTAGCGAAGTATGTCATTGCGAGCTCTTAGCGAAGCAATCGCAAAGACTATGGTGCTTCTCAATGAATTTATCTGCGCGCAAAGCAATTAGATTGTTAACTGAACCGTATTGTAATATAAGTATTGTCAAAAACATCTGGAAAATATTACTCCTGCACAACCTACTTCGACGATATTTTATGAGCCACAAAAAGCCGAGGTTTCAATTATCGTTTTTGATTCAAAATATTAAACAGCATTTGGCTTGGAAATATTCGCTGCTATTTATACTATTTTTTTGCTTGAGTTTAACTGTAGCAAGTTGCAACTCCGATCTGATAAATAGCTTTACAGCAAAAAAAACAAACTCATTCTCAAACTTAACAAAAATAGTAAGAATCGGCCATCAGCCTTTCGGATCCCTGTTTTATCTCAAAGCTAAAGGATCTTTGGAAACCCGTTTAGCAAAAATGGGATGGTCTGTAGAATGGACGGAATTTGTCACAGGGCCACCAATTTTAAAAGCAATAGGACAAGGAAAAATCGATCTGGGTTATGCAGGAGTTACGCCGCCAATTTTTGCCCAATCAGAGGGCATACCTTTCGTTTATATTGCTAATGATTCAGCTTTACCTGGCAGCATTGGCATCATAGTTCCTGAAAATTCTCCTATTCGGACTCTCGCAGATCTTAAAGGCAAGAAAATAGCAGCCACTCGGAAAACATCAGCTCACTATTTGTTAATTCGGGCGTTAACTCAAGGCGGATTGAAGTTAAAAAATGCCGAATTAGTCGATTTGTCTCCGCCAAAAGCTCAGGAAGCATTTCTGAGAGGCGAAGTTGATGCTTGGGCGGTTTGGCAGCCGTTTTTAGCTAAGTTACAGGAAACCATGCCTGCTCATTTCCTGACTGATAGCGAGCAACTGATCAATGACAGAAACTTCTATTTGGCAAGTCGCTCTTTTGCTAGCGACTTTCCCGATATTGTTAAAACAGTCATGGGAGAAACGCGACAGATGGCTAATTGGATAACTAAAAATCCCGAGCGAGCAGTAGACTTTATTACCGCTCGAACCGGAATGAAAAAAACCACAGCTAGAAGTTTAACTAAAAGCCGTACCTACGATTTGTTACCAATTCAAGATAGGGCAGTTGAAGAACAACAACGCATTGCTGAAATTTTCTTTAGGTTGGGACTCCTGCCGGATCGAATTTGGATTGAAGATCGGATCTGGAAACAAAAATTAGATTTATAAAACCACAAGTTAGCCAAAGGTAACGATAAATTAAAGGTGGCGATTGTAGCAGCGCTACGAAAAATGAAATTAGGTGTATCCTAGAGAAAGAGAGTTAAAACTGTTAAGTAGCAGAATCAAATGTCCTCAATTGCCAATCAACTGCGTTATGGTTTTGTCTCGATTGTTGTGGCAAGCGTATTGATGGCAGGGAGTACGTTAGCTTACCTCAGCTTTCGGGGACAAATAGAACAGACAAAACAGCTTCAGTACGAGCGATCGCAAGCTGCGGCCGCCCAAATTAGCGCTTATCTGGATAACTTGCAGCGCCAACTTAATTATTTGTCAGAATTGCGTGGCCTAACAGAATTTAATACTGAAACTCAGCGCAGCATTCTTGAAGGATTAATCAATAGCAACAGCGCCTACGAAGTGGTGGGAATTTTAAACAGTAAAGGTCAAGTCGTACAAGTAATGTCGCCTTACGAATCATACTCTACATCTAGCTTAAGTTTAGCAGGTATTTCGGGAGATGCGCCTCTATTTTGGGAGACGTTTCGACAGGCTCAAAATTATGTTAGCTCGGTAGATGTCGATATGAAGACAACGGTTAATGTTGTTAATTTAGCCGTACCTATTCGTGACAGTAAAAATAAAATTGCTGGAGTATTATTTGCCAGAGTAAGTCTAAACTTTTTAATTCAAATTGCAGCCCGATCGCAAGTTGGAAAAACTGGATACAGCTATGTTATCGACAACCGCTCGGTGCTGATTTCGGAAACAGGAAACAAGGTTAATCCGTATTTACTCCCAGATTTGAAAGGGCGATCGTTTGTGGGAGAGTTATCGAAATTAGCTTTAGCTTCGGGAATGCAATCTCCGCTGGTTTATCGAGGCTGGCACGGGGAAGAAGTCATGGGAACGGGTGCGATCGTCCGTCGGGTACAGTGGATGGTGGTTGTAGAGCTACCTACAGCCGAAGCTTACGCTCCCGTGCGATCGCTCATCTACGTCATGGGTGCAGTTACCGCCGTCAGCGCCCTCGCCGCCGTGGGCTTGGGAGTCGCTTTTGCGCGATCGCTCACAAATCCTTTAAAATCTCTAACATCCGCAGCTACTCAAATGACTAGCGGCATATTGGAAACTCGGGTAAATATTGCCTCATCTAACGAACTAGGAAAATTAGCTAATGCCTTCAACAGCATGGCCGGTCAATTGGAAGTATCTTTCACAAAATTAGAGCATCAAAATGCTCAATTGCAGCGACTTGACAAACTCAAAGACGAATTTTTAGCCAATACTTCTCACGAACTCCGCACCCCACTAAACGGCATTATCGGTTTAACAGAATCTTTGATCGATGGTGCTACAGGACAATTACCAGCACTGACTATTTCCAATCTAGAAATTATTGCATCTAGTGGCAGAAGACTGTCAAATCTCATCAACGACATTCTCGATTTCTCCAAGCTGAGACACAAAAATATTGAACTGCAAATCAAGCCCGTCGGCATTCGAGAAATTGTCGATATCGTAGTAACTCTTTCTCAACCTCTAATTGGCACAAAAAACTTGCAGTTGATTAATTCAGTCACTCCCGACATTCCCCTGGTGGATGCCGACGAAAATCGGGTGCAACAAATTCTTTACAACTTGATCGGCAATGCGATTAAATTTACCGACAATGGTACTGTAGAAATTTCGGCGAATGCGATCGGCTTGGAATCGTCGCAGTTGGCAAAAAAAGAAAGTTCAGTAACGAGCCAGCTTCTATCTTTAATTGTCAGGTCAAAACTGCAAATTACCGTATCCGATACGGGAATTGGCATTGCTGAAGATAAGTTAGAACGAATTTTTGAATCCTTTGAACAAGCAGACGGCTCCACTGCTAGAGAACACGGAGGAACTGGTTTAGGTTTGGCAGTTACAAAGCAGTTAGTCGAGCTGCACGGTGGCGAAATTCAAGTATCTTCAGAACTCGGTGTTGGTTCCCAGTTTACCTTTAGTTTGCCAATTTCTAAAAATCAATATCTCGATGACAAGCAGTTGCCAGCAACTGCTCGACATTCTTTAGTTTCGAGAACAGAAGAGCGCAAGTTGATAATTAATGAAGCTGCTCCACCAAGTTTTAACAATAACAGTTCGAGTGCTATTAAATGTTCTTTGAAAAACAACAAAGTAAAAATTTTGATTGTAGATGACGAACCTGTAAATATTCAGGTATTAACTAACAATCTACTTCTTGAAAATTATACAATTGCCGAAGCTAGCAGCGGTAGAGAAGCTTTAGCTCTTATCGAGAGAGGCTACAAACCCGATCTAATATTGCTAGATATCATGATGCCACGGATGACTGGTTACGAAGTTTGCGATAAAGTCAGGGAGAAATTCACGGCTAGCGAATTGCCAATCGTCATGCTAACCGCGAAAAATCAAGTATCTGACTTAGTGCAAGGTTTCAATGCAGGAGCCAATGATTTTTTAACTAAACCTTTTCTCAAAAATGAATTGCTAGCTCGAATCAAAACTCACATCCGTCTCACAAAAATCAATGCAGCTTATGGTAGATTTGTGCCCCACGACTTTCTGCGATTTTTGGGACACGAAAGTATTGTTGATGTTCAACTAGGCGATCAAATCCAGAAAGAAATGACAGTTTTATTTTCTGATATTCGCTCCTTTACAACTATCTCCGAAGCTATGACTCCCCAAGAAAATTTTAATTTTCTCAACAGCTACCTCAGTCGAGTCAGTCCGGTAATTCGCGATCACAAAGGTTTCATTGATAAATATATTGGCGATGCGATTATGGCACTATTTCCTGAGTCGGCAGATGATGCTGTTCGCGCGGCAGTGGAAATGCAAAAACAAGTTATTCTTTTCAACGATCGCCGACAAACAAGGGATTACGCACCAATTACGATCGGTATTGGTTTGCACGCGGGCACTTTAATGCTGGGTACGATTGGCGAAGAAGAACGGATGGAGAGTACCGTGATTGCTGATGCGGTGAATCTCGCGTCTCGTTTGGAAGGATTGACTAAGGTTTACGGCTCTGGAATTCTCGTTACTGAATCAATTTTAGAGCGTTTGGGCGATCGATCGCAATATCTGTGCCGATTTGTCGATCGAGTCACCGTAAAAGGGAAAACATCTGCCGTGTCGGTGTTTGAAATTTATGATGCAGAAACAGAACAAAGCATTCAGCTAAAACAGGAAACTGCTGCTGTATTTCAACAAGGTATACAGCTTTATGTCGAGCAAAATTTTCCTAAAGCGCAAAAAATCTTTAAGAATATTTGCGAAACAAATCCTCAAGATAAGTTGGCAGCAATCTACTGCCAGCGCTCTCTGAAACATCAAATGTATGGAGTTCCAGAAGGATGGTCGGGGATAGAATGTTTGGATGAAAAGTAGTAAAAGTAGCATCAATCTGAAGTCAGAAATTTTCAGGTCTTCATCGATTTTTCTGGAGCTAGTCTCAGTCATAATATATTCATACCGAAGCCTGAAGACCCAAAATGGGGAATTTCCCCGAAAATCCGCTGTAGAGTTCGCTAGGTTTGACTTCATAATCGAATATAATGCGTAAAGCTATGCGAAAAAAAACCTGGTTTCTATAAAAAATCTCAGGTTTGACAGCGATTCAGGAAACAACCTAGAATCAGGCTGTTATTGTGTAACTTTTGTTCAACTACAACAAGGTTTACAATACTTAACAGTGGTGTAGCTTCCCTCCGAGTATAAACCGTGTCTTTTAATCTAAATTAATGTTATGTCAACTTTTTCTCTCAATCGCTTAGCTGCCAAACTTTCAGGAAAAACGACGCTGCAAACTGTACTCATAGTTCCGTTTGTCTTGCAAGTATTTGCGGCAGTGGGAATTGTGGGATATTTATCATTTAAGAACTCTCAAAAAGCCGTGAACGATCTTGCAGATCAGTTAATGGGGGAAGTGAGCAATCGCATTGAGCAAAATTTGATAACTTATTTGCAAACTCCGCACCAGATCAATCAAAGCAAGCTGGATGCACTGAAGTTGGGTTTTGTGAACATCAAAGACTTGCCAGCTTGGGAAAAGTATCTGTGGCGGCAAGTGCAATTATATCCTTATATCAATTTTACCTCATTCGCCAATCGCAATGGAGAATACCGCACTGGCGAAAAGATGTCGAATGGGACTTTATTGATTAACGCCTCCGGCCCGTCTACCAAATTTAATTTTTATTCCTACAATACTAATGATACGGGCGATCGCACAAAAATAGCAGCCACCATCAAAAACTTCGACATCCGACAGAACCCTTTATACAAAGATGCCTCTGTAGCAGGCAAAACCACTTGGAGTTCAGTGGATGTCTCCTCGCTAGAACCCACACTGCTCCTCAGCGCGCTGCAACCAGTTTACAACAACCAGAAACAGCTAGACGGAGTATTAATTACTGCTTTACGTCTGGACAGTATCAGTGAATTTTTAAACAGCCTCAAAATAGGCAAATCCGGTCAAACTTTTATTATCGAAAGAAAGGGAACGCTGCTGGCAACTTCCACCCCAGAAAAACCTTTCCGCAACAAAAACGGTAAAAAACAACAGTTTCAAGTCAAAGAAAGCAGCGATATCGTAACCCAGAGTACAGCTAAATACTTAGAAAGTCACTTTCAAGACTTGCAGCAAATTACCGAATCGAAACTAATCCATTTTGAAATCAACGGGAAGCAGCAATTTTTAAAAGTTATGCCATTCCAAGATGGCAAAGGTTTAGATTGGCTCATTGTCGTCGTCGTTCCAGAAGCCGATTTTATGGAACAAATAAATGCCGGCAATAGAACTACAATCTTGCTATGTCTGGCAGCTTTGGCTGTAGCTACTGCGATCGGAATTTGCACTTCTCGCTGGATTACCAAACCAATTTTAAAATTAAAAGATGCAGCAATAGATTTGTCTCAAGGACAATTTGACAGAACTGTCAAGCTCGATCGTTCCGACGAGTTGGGCGTGCTTGCTACTGCTTTTAACAGCATGGCAGCACAACTGCAAACATCTTTTAGTGCCTTAGAAACTAAAAATACCCAATTGCAGCAACTGGACAAACTGAAAGACGAATTCTTAGCCAATACTTCCCACGAACTCCGCACTCCCCTCAACGGCATTATTGGGATTGCAGAATCTTTGATAGACGGTGCTACCGGAAAACTGCCAGAAACGACCAATTTCAACTTAGCTTTGATTGCATCGTCAGGAAAAAGATTGGCTTCTTTAATAAACGATATCCTCGACTTTTCTCAGCTCAAACACAAAAGTCTTGAACTGCAAACTAAGTCAGTCAACCTCCGAGAAATCGTCTTTGTGATTCTCAAATTATGTCAGCCATTGGTAGGCACAAAAAAATTGCAATTGATTAACTCAGTTGCTCCGGAATTGCCACCAATAGCAGCCGACGAGAATCGTTTGGAGCAAATACTTTATAACTTAATCGGCAACGCGATTAAATTCACTGAAAGCGGCACAGTTGAGATTTCAGCAGCATTGATAACGAGCCCTGAAGAATCATCACCTAATCCCCAATTGGCGATTACTGTATCCGACACAGGCATTGGCATCCCCGAAAATAAATTAGAGCAAATTTTTGAATCATTTGAACAAGCTGACGGTTCCACTGCTAGAGAATATGGTGGGACGGGTTTAGGGTTAACTGTTGCCAAGAAATTAGTGGAATTACACGGCGGTAAAATCTCGGTATCTTCAAGTGTAGGCGTAGGTTCCCAATTTATTTTTACTTTACCAGTCTCAGAGAGTCAGCCGGAAATTAACAGCAAACAGCCTGGTTTAACCGAGGGCGAGGAGATTTTGCTTGCTCCTGAATTAGACTCCGAATCATCTCTAGTAAATTCTACTATCTTAACCAAAAGGGACTTGATAGAAGAAGGTGAAAAAGTAAAAGTTTTAGTGGTCGATGATGAACCAATTAACATTCAGGTCATTATCAATAATCTCGCTCTGGAAAACTATGCGATCGCTCAAGCGATCAACGGCAGAGAAGCTTTAAATCTGATTGAATCAGGATTTAAGCCAGACTTGATTTTACTCGACGTAATGATGCCGCAGATGACTGGTTATGAAGTCTGTCGAGCAGTTCGCCAACAATACTCACCTTTAGAAATACCAATTCTGATGGTGACGGCCAAAAATCAAACGAGTGACTTGGTAGAAGCTTTTAACTCAGAAGCGAATGATTATATAACTAAACCTTTTATCAAAAAGGAATTGTTAGCCAGAATCAAGACGCAAATTAGTATGGCAAAACTGAATGCAGCTTACGGCAAGTTTGTGCCGCATGATTTTTTAGATTTGCTTGAAAGACCGAGTATTATTGAAGTCAAATTAGGCGACAATCAGGAAAAGAATATGACTGTACTTTTTGCTGATATTCGCTCTTTTACGGTACTTTCAGAACAGATGACACCAGCCGAAAACTTTGCATTTATTAATAGTTACTTGGGAAGGGTGAGTCCTGCAATCAGGGAAAACAACGGGTTTATCAACAAATATATTGGCGATGCAGTCATGGCTTTGTTTCCGACATCTCCATCAGATGGTGTGCGAGCAGCAATTGATATGCAAAAAGAATTGAGTATCTACAACGAGCAGCGAGAACAAAACGGCTTGTTGCCGATCGCGATCGGCATTGGTTTGCACGCGGGCAATTTGATGTTGGGTACAATTGGCGAGCGAGAACGGATGGAAAGTACCGTGATTTCTGATGCGGTGAATCTCGCGTCTCGTTTGGAAGGATTGACTAAGGTTTACGGCTCTGGAATTCTCGTTAGCGGTGAAATTATCGATCGCCTGGACGATTCAGAAACATACAACTACAGATTTGTCGATCGAGTAACGGTGAAAGGAAAGACAACTGCTGTGTCGGTATTTGAAATTTATGATGCAGAAACAGAACAAAGCATTCTCCTCAAACAGCAAACTGCGGAGATTTTTCAAGAAGCTCTCAATTTTTACTACCAGAAAAAATTTGTTGCTGCTCAAAAAGTATTTGAGAATATTTTAGAAATCAATCCTGAGGATCTGGTAGCAACGCTATATTTCAAGCGCTCTCGCAAGTATCGAATGTATGGAGTACCCGAGGGGTGGTCTGGGGTGGAAGACGGGGCGGAAAAGTAGGCAGCTTTTCTAAGGAAGGAGAATTAAATAACTTACAATTTTTATTGTTCTTGTGGGATGGGCGTCCCGCCCGTCTTTTCTGGACGGGCGGGACGCCCATCCCACAAATATGTGTAAATTATTTAATTCGCGCTCCTAAGGAAGAGGGTTCGCTTCGGCTTTGCTCTTCTGGTAAAAACAGGGATTCGGGAAGAAGACTTTAGTTGGGAGCATCTCAGTTTTGCAAGAAGCATTTTTTAAAGAGCGGACTGAAGTCCGTACTACGATCCTTTTTTGAGCGGGGACAGCACTATAATAAAAAATGCTTTTTTCAAAAATGAGATGCTCCCGAATCGATCGCATTGGTGTCAGCAATTAAAAACGTCCTCAGCATCGGGCGCGGTTGCTATAAAAGATAGGGCGCGCACGGCACGCCCTACTCTGTTTAAAATATGGTAGTACAAACTTTAAAATATAGTTGTACAAACGCCCAATTTATTCCAAGTTTTTGGGCCGACAATGCCATCAGCAGCGATTTTTTGTTGCTGTTGAAAACTGATGACTGCTTGTTGGGTTTTCGCGCCGAACGATCCATCAGTATCTAGGGAAGCTCCACTGACATTTAAAACTCGTTGGAGGTAGCGGACATCCTCATTTTGGGTGACAGCATCGTTGCGTTGGAGTAGGGGAAAATAACGGCAGGAAGGTAATTCAAGGCGAGTTGCGTTTGTGGTTTGCATGGTTGGATTCTCCATTTATTGTTTGCAAGTTGCGATCGACAAAGAAGTGCGGGCAAATGTTGGCAGTGATTTAACAAGGAGGTTCGCTAACGCAAGCGCCTAATTTCGTCCAAGTTTGCTGGCCAACAATGCCATCAACAGTAATCTTATTTTTCTTTTGAAAATTGATGACTGCTTGTTCGGTTTTGGCGCCGAAGAATCCATCAGTTGCTACGGGATATCCTTTTTTAACTAAGGATTGTTGGAGATAGCGCACGTCTTTATTGGCGGCAGGGCTGCTATCATTTCGTCGCAGTGTGGGCAAGGAAGAGCACATCGGTAATTGAGCGTGAATTTCGTTTGTGGTTTGCATGGTTTTATTGGGGATTAGTGGTTTGCAAGTTGTTTGAACCTGCTATTCCCTAGTTGTAGCTGTGGTGGAAAGTGCTTTAACAGTCGCTTTTTTCAGTGACGCTTGTTTGAGGTAGCTCAGATGAGTGACAGAAGAAACGAGGTTCGTTCAGTTGACAGTTGACAGTTGACAGTTGACAGTTGACAGTTGACCTGGGATAGCGACCTCTACCTAGAAGTCCGAGGATTGGAGTAATGAATCGTCTGATTTTAATTTCTACGCCAAAGAGAGAGGCTTTCAACCAATTCTTTAGCGTATTGAGATAGTGCTTGGTTATTTCATATAAAAAAATATTTTATATTGACGAAGATAATATCGGGATTTTTTGGTTCAAATTAGCTTAAGTATCGCTACTCGCAACTATTTTTTAATGACATATTCAAATACGAAAATCCCCAACTATTAAGATCTGGGGATTTTCTCGATATGGCGCACTTGAGCCAAGGTATGTAGTTGCGCTTCATCGCGCTCTTTCCTAATCTTATAAAGCAATACGGTTTACTTAACGCTTTTGATGAATTTCATCTGACGATTTTTGGATTATAAAGAGGTGAAGTAGATATTAAGAATATTTTACCACAGAGAACACAGAGAACACAGAGAGGGGAGGGATAAAAGGTTTTTTTACGACATCCAAAACCCTCGCAATACTCTGCGCCCTCTGCGCCCTCTGCGCCCTCTGTGGTTCAAAACTCTTCTCTTGATGGAGTGGATTGTATTTCAATACGGTTTACTTAATGCTTTTGATGAATTTAATCTGACGATTTTCTGGCAATATAGCCATTTTGGGCAAGTCAGATTTTTCTTAAGTCAACTGTATTGTCTTATAAAGAGCGCGCTGAAGCGCAACTACTTACCTAGTCAGTAAGGTTGAATAGACTTGCTGCACAAACAACCTATTTTTTTTCTGCTTCTTTTTCTGAAGGTGAAGGAGCTAGCAGACCGGAGATGGCGCCGATCGCATTACTGCCAATCACAACAAAAAGCGGAGGGATTTCCTTGCCCATGACAGAGAGTGTCATGCCAAAAGTAAGTGAAATCATAATCGATCCTGCTAAACTGCCAACAATTAGGCGGTAACAAAAGTTATCAGATTTATACATGATTAATTCAATTGCGAACGATAGTTGACTGCCAAAATTAATATTTATGTTGCAAAACAAATATAATTTGGCGATTTGATGCGATAAAGTTTAGATGCGCTGCTATCAATAGTCGAGTGTTCCCTCGCTCATCTGCCGTTGTCACAAACTTCTAGTATTGGTGCGGGAAATAAGCCCGCTGAATGCTCTATCAGTAATTGCCCAACAAGCTCCGCTGGCATTCAACCATCGCTGAAGTTAGCGGATATTTTCATTTTGGATAACGGCATAGTTTCAGGTAGTAAGTAACAATAACAGCCCCAACGTCATTTAATGTGAATTGCGTTTGTGCTTTGGATGGTTTTTTGATTTGACCTTGGTTGTTTGCGAGTTGCTAGACTTGCTATTCCCCAGTTGTAGCTGTGGGGAAAAGCGGTTTAACAGTCGCTTTTTCTAGTGACGCTTGTTTGAGGTAGCTTAGATGAGTGACACAAGAAAGGAAGTTGGCTAATATATTTTAATGGATGTAACAGATGGATGTTGAGAGTTGAGGGTTGAGGGTTGACTTAATTAGACATTCTATGAGGCCGCACTTAATTATGTAAAGTAGCAGGGAATAATTGTGTAGCGGAGATTTATATCATGAGGTACAATGCGTTAAATTGGGGAATTTGCGTATGTTTGACTCGGTGCTTTTTATTACATCACGCAGCCAGTATTGCTAATTTGCGCGGAATTCGCGATCGCCAATTAGCTGAAACTAATTACTAATTATGCTCAAATGCAACAATCTGCGGATTTGGGCTGGATCTCTGAGAAGTTAGACTATTTATTATGTTAGTGAAAATAATTAGTAGATCGATCGCAAAAATATCTGGTACTATGCCCCTCGGTTTAGCGTTGACATTGCCATTCGTCGTGCAAACTTTCGCCGTAGTCAGTATAGTTGGATATTTGTCGTTCAAAAATGGACAACAAGCAATTCAAAAACTTGCAGACAACTTGCAGGGCGAAATCAGTGGGCGCATTCAAGAACACCTCGCGCATTACTTAGAAAAACCTTATAATATTGTCCAACTCAACGCAGGTGCAGCTCAACTTGGGAAACTGAGACCTGAAGATTTTCTAGAAACTGAACGCTCCTTTTGGCAGCAGGTAAAAATATTTTCATCGGTGCGTCAAATCTATTTAGGGACGAAAGAAGGTCAGTTTATTGGAGTTAGTCGAGAGGAATCTGGTCAATTAGTTACCAGAATTACAGAAAACTTTCCCCGACGTTCTTTTTATGAGCTAGATGCTTTCGGCGATCGAACGAAGCTGTTGCGTTTTGAACCAACTTATGACTTGCGAACTCGCCCTTGGTACATTGGTGCAACCGCAGCCGAATCACCGATATGGACTGCGATTTATACATTTTTTCAAGGCGATTTGGGAATCACGGTGGCTCAGCCATTTTATGATAAGAAGGGCGACTTTCGTGGCATCATGGCAGTCGATATTCTTTTGGGTCAAATTAGCGATTTTCTTAGAAAAATCAAAATTAGTCGATCGGGTCAGGTATTTATTATGGAGCGATCGGGCGCAATAGTTGGCAGTTCGACGGAGGAAAAACCGTACATTACTGACGCCAGTGGCAAATTGCAACGCTTGCCAGCAATTGATAGCACAAATCCCTTAACTGCATCGGCAGCAAAACACATAATTAGTAGTTTCAACTTGAGCTTAGTTGAACCACCACAAAAGCTACAATTTAAACTTAACAATCAATCTAATTTTGTACATATTCTGTCCTATAAAGACCAGGTAGGACTGGATTGGTTGGTGGTGGTAGTAATTCCAGCAAACGATTTCATGGATGAAATCAATAGCAACACCCGCAGCACTATTTTACTTTGTATCGCTGCCCTATTTCTATCAATAATTATTGGAACTTTGACAGCGCGATCGCTCACAAAGCCAATTCTCCGATTAAACGCAGCAGCCAAAAACCTTGCGGGAGGAGAATGGGAGCACAAAGTTGAGCTGGATCTCGATCGCACCGACGAAGTAGGGCAGCTAGCCAAATCCTTTACCAGCATGGCATCTCAACTGCAAATATCCTTCAATACCCTAGAAACTCAGAATCAAGAATTGCAGCAACTCGACAAACTCAAAGACGAGTTCTTAGCCAACACTTCCCACGAATTCCGAACTCCCCTTAACGGAATGATCGGCATTGCCGAATCAATGATTGACGGCGCCACCGGAACGTTATCAGAAATTCAACAACAAAACCTCTCAATGATTGCCAGCAGTGGCAGGCGACTCAACGAACTTGTTGACAACATTCTCGACTTTGCCCAACTCAAAAATCAGAAACTAGAATTGCAGCTTCAGAGTGTAGGATTGAGGTCAATTGTCGAAGTGATTCTCACCGTTTGTCAACATTTAACGGCTGGCAAAGATTTAGAATTAATTAATGCCATCGATTCAGATTTGCCATTAGTTTTAGCCGACGAAAACCGCCTGCAACAAATCTTCTACAATTTAATTGGAAATGCGATTAAATTTACGGAATCCGGCACGGTAAAAATATCAGCAGCAATTGTAGATACCGACGGCAAAACATCTCTGGGAGTGTCCCCGTCAAATCTCCCAGCATCAAACCCAGATTTTCAAATAGCTGTCACGGTTTCCGACACAGGAATCGGAATTTCTGTCGCGAATCTCGATCGCATTTTTGAACCATTTGAACAAGGCGACGGTTCCACAGTCAGGCAATACGGAGGCACAGGCTTAGGTTTGACACTCTCCAAACAATTTGTCGAACTCCACGGCGGCAAAATATACGCAGAATCCCAAATCGGCATCGGTTCGCGTTTCACATTTACCCTACCTCTTTCTCCCGAAACCATTCATCCTAGCGAAGCAGGAATAAATCGGCAGCTAGCATCGCCAATTCAGGATTCAGAATCAGAAAACAACAGAAATAAAACTTATCTATCCTCCAATTGGAATGTGCCTAAACCCGCTCCGAATCCAGTAAAGCAAGCCACTGCGCTATTAGAAGTCGAAAAATTTAAACTTTTGATAGTTGATGACGATCCGATTAACCTGCAAGTTTTAAACAATCACCTTTCTCTACAAAATTACAGTGTCATTCAGGCACTAAACGGCGAACAAGCCTTATCACTCTTGGAAAGCGGGGTGCATTTTGACTTAATCATTCTCGACATCATGATGCCCAGAATGTCTGGTTATGAAGTCTGCGCTAAACTCAGAGAGAAATACCCATCTCACGAGTTGCCCGTAGTGATGCTAACTGCCAAAAATCAAGTATCAGACTTAATAGCAGGATTTCAATTCGGAGCAAATGACTATCTAACTAAACCCTTCTCGAAAGACGAACTGTTAACCAGAATTAAGTCTCACATCAATTTATCGCAAACTAATAGCGCCTACGGGCGATTTTTCCCCGATGCTTTCTTAGACTTTTTGAAAAAAGAAAGCATTGTGGATATCCAATTAGGGAATCATGTCAGCAAACAAATGGCAGTCATGTTTAGCGATATTCGCTCGTTTACTGCCCTTTCCGAAACGATGACTCCGCAGCAAAACTTTGACTTTGTTAATGATTACCTGCGAGAAGTAAGTCCAAAAATTAGAGAACATCACGGCTTTATTGTCAAGTATTTAGGAGATGGGATGATGGCTGTTTTTCCCAACGGTGCTGACGATGCTGTCAAAGGTGGAATCGCTAAACTGCAACAAGTGTACGAATATAATGCCGATCGCATACACAGCGGATATCCACCGATTCAAGTCGGCGTAGGAGTGCATTTTGGTCACATGATGGTGGGTATAGTTGGGGAAGCGGAGAGAATGCAGGGAGATGCTTTTTCGGATAATGTCAATTTAGCCTCTCGTCTGGAAAGTCTCACTAAGTTATATGGAGTATCTTTGATAATTTCCGAGAAAGTTTTGGATAATTTGACGGATCGCGAACAGTATCAAATCCGTTTTTTAGATAGAGTAATTGTCAAGGGAAAACAGCAGCCAATTTCTATCTATGAAGTCCTCGATGGGGAAACAGAGTTGCTCAGGGAAATGAAGTTACAAACTCAGACTGATTTTGAACGGGGTTTAGAACATTATCGCTCTCACGAATTTAAGGCGGCTAAAATCTGTTTTTATCAAGTTTTAGCCGTTAATCCTGACGATAAAACGGCTGCACTATATTTGGAGCGAGTCAATCATTTGATTGAGAGAGGCGTACCGGAAAATTGGTCTGGGGTTTGGACTTTAACTCAGAAGTGATATCGTAGTATCGGTAGATAGTAGATTTGCGGGTTTCAAACAACTTAAGAATTGAGTCAACGACAATTTCTGTAACGATGGGGTTAAAGTCGGTAATAAAGTCATCGGCTTCCAGATTGGCCCTAAAAAATTGCTTAGCCCGATCGCACTGATAGCGCATTTCGTCAAATCCCACAATTTTGACCATAAACGTTGCTAGGGGGGAGTTTTCCAAATCGGTATTAGAACTGCTTTTCGCCCGCCCATTTTCTAATAAATTGAATACTTCTGTTTCTAAAGGAGTTTGAGGTTGGTGAGGTTTCTCTATTTCAGGAAAAAAGCTTTCCAGACGGATGCCTTTATCGGCTCTATCTGGCAGTTCTCCCATCATCATGGCCAGAGAAACATCGAGTCCCAAACCGGAAGAAAGAGCTTCCAGTAGGGCGATAGCAGCCAGTTTGCACCCCAGATAAAGCTGGGAAATTTCGAGATTGTACCTAGCAGTAGTTTCCCAGCGCTGATATGTGCGATCGTCTGGGGTTCCCTCAAACTGCCGAAAAATCACCTCGGGCTTGAGATAAGTCAGAAAACCCTCCATCTTCAGCAAAGCAACTCGGTAGTCGCGAACCGTATAAAAACCGTAGCTGGTAATATTGTGATTAGTTTCCGGTAGTAAATTCCAGGTATTTGCCAAAAAATGGGCTGAACTTTCGTGAGCAAAACTAATTACATCCCGGTTGGCAATTCGCACAGCTTTTTTCACGGTTTCCCGTATTTGCTCATCAGTTAAACTGAGGTGAAACAGGCTAGTTATTGCTTGCAAGCGGTCATAAAGGCGCCGAGTTGGGGTTACTCCCCACTCGGCGGAGCGAAACGGAATTGTTTCTTCTATGCAGGCGACAATTTGAAGCAATTGCTCGCGCTTGAGAAATGGTTCGAGAGATTTTGCTGCAACTAAAGCGCTGAGAAATTCGTTTTGTCCGACGAAGGGATTGAGCACTTCTCCGGGTACAAAACCGAATATGAGCATTACCATTTCTAAGGTAGCATCAGCAGGGAGTTCAGATTGCTCCCGAATCCGTAGCTGTTTGTTAACCTCTTTGGTAACAGGAGTGATGTAGTAGCTGACGTTAAAGTTAATGCTGTGATCGACTTGTACGTAGACGATATCGTGAAATAAAGCTGCCAAAACCTCGATCGCATCTTGATTTCCCCCGACCTCAAAAATATGTTCGGGAGTATGGAAAAACCGCCAGGGCCCGGTCATCGGCTGAACTATAAGTTCGGCAATCCGAGCTAGTTCGGTTGGTTCGACTTCTGCGTTGAGGCGAGCGATCGCCCAAATCAGCTTTTCTAAGCATTGTAAGTATGCTTCTTTGCTATCAATCACAGTCTTTTCCACTAACATTACACCCACTTCTACCATCCTCTTATTGTTTTTATTTTTCCGTAAATTTGCCCCGTTTTTTATTTCTGAGTTTTTTTGAAGAGATTAACAGGAATTTAGGAAGCAAATACTTCCTTGAAATCAACTTAATTCCCTGTAGCAGATCTGCCTTGTTTTCCCAATCTAATTAGGACAAAGTATGATAAGTAAACCACATAAATTGCTAAACCTGTCAAACCCAAAAATCCCAAAAATTGAGGGCTTGCTTTAGCATGAAACATCTGTTTGTACAGCCAAGGCGGGTCAAACCAAACGCTGCAAAAAGGTTCGTCAATTACTTGTATTTGAGATTTAAAGGCACAGGTTAAGAAGGGAATTTGAGCTAGAGCGCCCAAACCGCTGTAAACAGTAATCGCCCACCGCCAAGCTGTAAAAGCCAGCTTTAAAGACGACTGCGGTCGATCGGCAATTTCGTCGTTTAAATCTTCCCAAAACCACAGACAAGCAGGAATCAATGCCCTCCCCATCACCGACGACACAAAGCTTACAGGCAGTGCAGCCATCATCAGGTAAAGTGTAATTGCCAACAAACTCGCCACCCGCCAATAAATCATCAACAAACGGGCGATCGCGTCAGATGAAGCAAAAACAGCCCAAATCAGCACTACCAGCGGGATCGAAATGGTTAATAACACCGACAACCGGTAATCCATCCACACAAGTGGTTGAAACCAAGGCCCGGTGGCTGCCAATAAAAGACTAAACATCTTTGGGAAAATATACTTACTTATTTCTGACAGATTTTACTACAAAAGCGCTCAAAAAGCAGGGATGAGATAAGACGGCGGTCTTTTTAGGTCTTCTTAGGATCGTGAATTAAATAATTTACACATATTTGTGGGATGGGCGTCCCGCCCGTCCAGAAAGGACGGGCGGGACGCCCATCCCACAAGAACAATAAAAAAAATTGTAAGTTATTTAATTCTCATTCCTTAGTTGCTTCATAAACCGATCAAAAAATCCCGCGCCAAAAGTTAATTTCGGCGCGGGATCGAAGGGAGAAAACTAAGTTGCTCGTTTATTCGTCGTAGATGCGGCACTCAGCAGCGTCAGGATTGTCATCGCAATACTTTTCAAAAGAATTCTTAGGTTTGACTTGCTTTTGGTGGGAAGCTTCAGCTTGCAGTTCTTCAACTGCGTCCCACGCTGCTGCACATTCCCCGGAAGTGGCGCCCTTCAAGTCACAGACGGTACGAGCGCTTTCTAGTTCTTCTTCAATTTTTTCTTCGATGTTGCCTGCGGGTGTTGTTGTCATAAACTTGTTGGTATGAAAGGTTTTCTTTTTGGATGTTAGCTTGTGTTTGACTTGCCGTTTCTGTCTGGCGATCTCAACTAATACTAGCTTGAGATGTGCTGCTGTGGCAGCCCAGATAGAAACCATCCCTAACTGCGATCGCGGCCGCCGTCTTTACTTCCTGCTTTGCCCAGATCCCGTCGGCGGGTTCTAGTCCACAGGCATGAATGCAGGTTGAGCTGACCTGACTTTTTATGAAAACACTACACGAAGTTGGTGTGTCAAACTGTATTGAGCTTTATCTTTTAAGATTTTGCTGAACACGGCTTTTAACACTAAACAGATTGAGTCGAGACTCATGTTAACTTATGTTAACACGATCGCGGACTGCGAGGGGAATCGATCGCCCCATAAAACCGTCCCGTCAGTGGCCTGTTCCGGTTAGCCTAAGTATTGTAAAACTTTATTAAAACTATAAGCAACAGTAAGCAATAGTAGTACCATATAGTCAGGAGGGCAAAATGAAACTACCCGATTACGCAAAAGCAATAGGCATCAGTTATACAACAGCTTGGCGGTGGTGGAAGACTGGCAAGCTACCACATCCGGCACGGCAAACAGAAAGCGGTTTAATTATAGTTGACTATTCGCCACAAAAACCACGTTCGGAGTTGAAACAAAATCGAGTTGCAATTTACAGCCGAGTCTCGTCTTCTGAAAACAAGGAAAATCTCAACCGCCAATCACTTCGATTAACCGAATATGCGATAGCCAACGGTTATCAAATCGTCAGAAATGTCAAAGAAATTGGCAGCGGATTAAATGACAACAGAAAACAACTAGAAGCTTTACTCCAACAAGATGACTACAATATTCTTTTAATTGAACATAAAGACCGTCTAGCTAGATTTGGCACACATTATCTAGACATACTTCTACTAAGATCAGGAGTTAAGCTAGAAATTGTCAATTTAGCCGACAATGGGCGAGATGAATTAATGCAAGACTTAGTGGCTGTTGTCACAAGTTTTGCTGCTCGACTTTACGGACAACGCCTGGGAGCACGAAAAACGGAGAGAATCATTGCCGAGTTAAAAAATGGAGAGTCTGAATGCAATTAGCAGAGAGACATATCATTAAATCCACAGAACATCGTTTCGCCACTATCGATCGGTTAGCCTTTAAATCAAAAAATCTCTACAATGCTGCCAACTACGTTATCCGCCAAAACTTTGTATACGGATGGGGGTATCTCAACTACAACAAAATGGCTCAGTTGATGAAATCTCATCCAGCATACAAAGCATTGCCAGCGAAAGTAAGCCAACAAATCTTGATGATATTGGACAAGAATTGGCAAGGTTTTTTTGCAACCGTTAAAGCTTATAAAATGCAGCCCACAAAATTCACGGGATGCCCAAAACTACCTAAGTATAAAGATAAAGTCAAAGGGCGAAACCTTGTTGTATACACAATTCAGGCGATTAGTAGTAAGCAATTACCGAAAGGAATTATCAAAATTTCAGGGACTGATATCTCAATTAAAACTCAGGTAAAACCAGAGAAAATATGTCAAGTTAGGTTAGTTTCCAAGTGTGATTCTTATGCGATTGAGGTAATTCACGATGAGCCGGAGTCCACCAGTGATGCAAATCAGAAAGAATCAGTAGCTAGTATAGATTTAGGATTGAATAATTTAGGAGCGCTAACTTCAAATCAGCCGGGGTTTGTCCCTTTACTGATTAACGGGCGACCACTGAAATCAATTAATCAATTCTACAACAAACGTAAGGCACATATACAGTCTCGATTGAAAGGTCTGCGCCAAACATCGCGTAGAATTCAGCGCTTGACTCGTTGTCGAAACCAGAAAATCGATAATTACTTGCACCATGCCAGTCGTGACATTATCAATCTTTTAAGAGAACTCAAGATTGGGACTCTGGTAATTGGCAAAAATGTACAATGGAAAAACGAGATAAATTTGGGGAAAAAAACTAATCAGAACTTCGTCACAATTCCTCATGATCGATTGATTGAGATGTTGGAATATAAGGCTGCATTAGTTGGGATAAGAGTGATGTTACAGGAAGAATCATATACTTCTGTCTCCAGTTTTATTTCTTTAGACCCGATTTCTGTTTACGGTCAGAATAGCGCCCAGGATGTCAAGTTTAGTGGCAAACGAATTAAGAGAGGATTGTACAAAACATCGAGCGGTCAATTAATTAATGCCGATGTTAATGGGTCTTACAATATCATGAGAAAAGCAATCCCAAATGCTTTTAGCAATGGGATAGGGATCTGCGTAGCTCAGCCGAGGCGGGTCAATCCGCTCGAAGTAAGAAAGAAGGGGGAGGGACTTCATGCCTCCTGTGTCATGTAATAAATGACTATACTTTTACAAGCTATAGAAATAGTTTTTATAGAGAAGTTTGCCTTATGTACGAAAACCAAATGCAATGGGTCAGTGCTTTATCAACCCGTCCGTCTTTAGAATCAGCCCTGAAAGAAGTTGTAGAACAAGCCGATCGCGAATTACAAGGCCCGGCAGATTTAGCCCTGATCTTTATCTCATCTGCCTTTGCTAGCGAGTATTCTCGGCTGATGCCTTTACTGCGAGAATTGCTGCCCGTGCCCGCGATTTTGGGCTGCGGCGGGGGAGGAGTCATCGGCACGAACCGGGGCGGGCTCACCGAAGAAGTAGAGGGTTCTCCCGCAGTCAGCCTGAGTTTAGCCCGCTTACCTGGAGTAAACGTCAGAACTTTTCACGTCGGTGCAGAAGAACTGCCGGACTTGGACAGCCCCCCGGATACTTGGGTGAATGTCTTGGGTGTGCCTGCCCAGGAAGAACCGCAGTTTATCATCTTGGCAGACCCATTTTCCTCACAAATTAACGATTTGCTCCAAGGACTCGATTATGCCTATCCGGGCGCGCCGAAGGTAGGAGGACTGGCCGGCGGGGACGGTGCGGGCAGAGGTGCGGCGCTGTTTTGCGACTATCAGTTGTACCGAGAAGGGACGGTGGGAGTGGCTTTGAGCGGGAATATAGTTCTGGAAACGATCGTCGCGCAAGGCTGTAGACCGATCGGGCATCCTTATCGGGTGACGGAAGGAGAGCGCAATATTTTGCTGAAACTCGAAGAACAAACCGACGATATGGGCAGCAGGGGCATCGAGCGATCGCCCTTAGACGCCCTGCGAGAGTTAGTTCAAACTTTGAGCGAAGCAGACAGAGAATTAGCGCAGCACTCGTTATTTGTCGGCTTAGTCAGCGATGAATTCAAGATGACATTAGAGCCTGGGGATTTTTTAATCCGCAATTTGTTGGGTGTAGATCCGAAAGTGGGGGCAATTGCGATCGGCGATCGAGTCCGTCCCGGACAGCGCATCCAATTTCACCTGCGGGACGCCCGCACCTCCGCAGAAGATCTAGAAATGCTGCTCGATCGGCATCAGCGATCGGCCGAGGACAGGGGTACATCCAGTGCCGGCGCCTTGATGTTCTCCTGTCTGGGGCGCGGGGAAGGGCTTTACGGTCAATCGAACTTTGACTCGCGACTGTTCGGCAGATACCTCAAAAACATCCCCTTGAGCGGCTTTTTCTGCAACGGCGAAATCGGCCCTGTCGGGGGCAGCACATTTCTGCACGGTTACACCTCCGTATTCGGGATTTGCCGCCAAAATTCCTAATTTTGTTGACTGTTGATGGTTGATATCATCTCAAATCCGGTGGCATCGGAATTATTAGCCAAAATTAGGAGACGGCAGTGCCGTTTCCCTACAATATTATTTTCAGTAGGGAAACGGCACTGCCGTCTCCTCGCTTGTCATTCCGATGGCATCGAAATTGATATCAAATCCGGTGGCATCGGAATTATTAGTAGCCAAAATTAGGAGACGGCAGTGCCGTTTCCCTACAATATTATTTTCGGTAGGGAAACGGCACTGCCGTCTCCTCCGTTGCTTTTGACCAAAAAATAAAAGCGGCAGTCACCTGCCGCTTTTAGCTTTAACTAGATATCCGGAAACCTTAGAAACTAAAGGTTGTCCGCAGGACTCCTACCCAGATATCTTCGTTGTTTTTGTTGTGTTCCGGATTCAGAATCACGTAAACGCCGGGTGTCACCGAAATAAAGTCATTAACTTGGAAGCGATAGAAACCCTCTAAGTGATAAGAGGTGTCGCGATCTCTTCTGACATCGCTCTCAGTAACTTTTGGCGGTACACCGGCAATAAAACCGAGGAGGTTTCCAGGCTTGCCAAAATCTGGCAGGGCCAAGAAAAGAGCACCATTCTGAATAGTAGCGTCTCGATCTGCGCCACGTTCTTGGTGAGCCTTGGTGTAACCGTACCAACCACCCAACTGGAAGCGCGGGCTGGGTTTGAGGTTAAGTTGTACCCCAAAGTTATCTGATGCAGTCGATATTTGACCGAAGGGACGGTTAGCCAAGGCACTGCCTGTGCCGCCCATGATCGCAACATCGCCACCCCGATTGTATTTCCGGTTGTAAGTTGCACCAATGTCAATAAATTTGCTTAGGGAGAAGTTGAGCTGACCCAAAGCGCTGAAAGAACCGTCGAAAACGCCCCGGCCATTAGCTGGGTTGGGAGCATCGCCGTCGGAGGCAAGATAGGCGACTGTGGCTCTCACGGCGCCAAAGTTGTATTTGATAGCAGCACCTGCTCCTTCGGGGCCGCGGAACACTGCTGGGTTGTAACGTCCAAACGCGGAGATAGCGCCGCTACTAGGACTTTCTAAGGGAGTAGTCAGTTCGGCAACGTCATCGAGCCTCAGTCCTTTCGGCCCGAACCAGACTGTAGCGTTGCCTGCTGGGAAGCGATACCACAATTGATCGAGGGAGAATTGGCTGCCGTCTTCGCCGGTGAGGGCGACGCGAGCCATGTTTGTACCAGTGGCAGTGGCTGCACCGTAGTTGGCGACGTTTCTAGCTTGCAAGCGGGTTCTGAGCAAGTCTTTGCCGGTGAAGCTGGTGTTGAAGTTCAACCGCACCCGGTAGCCGAGGGTGGTGGAAGTTTTGTCGTCGCGCAGGCCGATACCATCTCCGAAGCTGTCGCTGGCGAGAAAAATGGCTTCTCCTGCCAGTTTGGTTGTGGTGGAGAACTGGTTGGCTTCGAGTTCTGCGGTGCGAGCTTCCAGACCGTCTACTCGTCCGCGCAGGGTAGCGAGTTCGGCTGCAAATTCTTCTTGCAGGCGTTGCAGGATGGCTAAGTCGTCTTTGGTGACGAAGGTCGATGTTGCCGAGCTAATTTGCTTGGTTACTTGGTCTAAGCAAGCGTTGACGCCGGCTGCAAATTCGTAGCGAGTCAGGGCGCGGTTGCCGCGGTAGGTGCCGTCGGGATAGCCTACGATACAACCGTAGCGTTCGACTAGCGATTGCAGGGCTTGGAATGCCCAATCTGTCGGCCGCACGTCGGAGAGCTGAGAGACCGATGTCACTTGGGACATGGCTCCAGATGGTTCGGCGGGGAGGGCTTGGGGTGCTGCTGGGACGATCGGGCCACCCATGCCTGCGGGTGCTGTTTGAGCAATTTCTACCTTGGCGGCTGGGGTGCTAGCAATTGCTGGCACTTCAGTTTTGGCGGTTGCTGTCGGGGTGCTTTCCACTGCCAAGTCTGAGGCTTGGGGCAATGGTTGGGCTGTGGTGACAGCAGGTAGGGGAGCGATCGCTGCCGCTGTGGTGGCGGGGGCGATGGGTGCTGCTGTATTGATGTCGATCGCTGCTGTTTGCAGTTCTGTGGCGCTGGTTTCTGGTGCGATTGCTGCCAGTTTTTCGGCGTCTGCGGAGTTGGCGATCGGGGTTTCTGCCGCCGGAGCGATGCTGTTTAAAGCCAGCTTTTCTGGGGCAGCAGGGGTTGCTGCAACTGGTTCTACAATTTTTGACTCAGATGGCTGTGCTGTTGCTACCTGGTTGGCTTCAGCGGTTGCGGTCGCTTCAGTAGCGATCGCAGCGGTACTGACGACTGATGATAGCCCCAGAATTGCCGGGGATACTAGAAGTAAATTCCAAAAAGTTCTGTTCATTTTCCTCACACCTTCACACTCTATTCAACTCGATCGGCAATTCCCAACTGATACTTTTTGTGGTTCCTTGCCTGTTGACAATAACTGCCAAAAAAATAGAACCTATCCATAACTGTTGATGCACAGTAGGCGTGTCTAGTTCCTGCTTGAACGTAGAAGGCTGGCCCTTTTTACAGCCCAGACCCCAATTTAGGTCAAGCCCACATTACACTACGCTTGATTATACCATCAGTTGCTAATTTCATCTGTCGATCGCCAGACTTGCTTGAGTTGCTTTCTCCCAAAGGGCGATCGACAACCAGTGGTATGGGTTAGACCACAATCGCCTCAAACTGACAAATACTGATAGTCCTTGCTTATGTCTGAGTTAACACACACTTATAGGTAGGATTAGGGCTGCTTGTCGCATTCCTTATACAGCTTTCGATCCTATTATGTCAAGCTTTTTAACCTAACTTTAAACCTCGCGGCCCGGACGGGGTTATTTTTCCGCCAGCAGTGGGGAACGGAAGGTTAAACGCTGCTAGATGCACCCGTGGGGGCAAAATTCCAGTCTTGACCAATTTGGGTGTTCTGATGCGCCCACCAGTCGAGACTTGCCAGCGCGATCGGCATTTTTGAGATGCCCCGTTCGGCGACTTGAATTTGCCACTATTTTAACACAATTTTTTTGTAGTTTGACAGTGGCAGCAGACTGAATGTCTGTGACCTAAAATTAAAGTTTTGTTCCCTCGCTGCGAAGGAGTTTTACAGCCAGTTATTTTTTTGGCACAGCCGATGTCTTTCAAATCACCTTTTGTATGTGATTTATGCTACCGAACAAGGAGCTATTGAGCCTTCACCATTCCTGGACGGATCAACCCGGTCAAATGGACGAAAATACTTGCTTTGATGCGATCGATCGCAGTAAAAAAAACGGTGTATGAGAGCAAGGAGTGCCTCCAGGACATTCCTCATTCGCTACTAACACAATAAATAAATGCCACAAATTATTAGAGGGCGATCGAAGAACCTGTAGATGTGGCAATGCACTTAACCTCGCTCTGGTATGTTACATTGAGGCGCAGCATCTATCTTTTTTGCCACCTTCCATCTATGACTTTGATTAAAAGCAAACTGGGCTTCTTAGTAGTTATCTTATTGATATTAGGATTGTTTTTTCGATTCACCAACATCGACACAAAGTTTTATTGGTATGATGAAGTATTTACTTCCCTGCGGATTTCGGGATACACGCAAACAGAAGTGCTGCATGAAATAAGCAGCGTTCAGTTAGTCGGCGCACAAGATTTGATGAAATATCAGCGCTCCAATCCCGCAAAAAATTTTGGCGATACAGTTAAAGGTATTGCCATTGAAGAACCTCAACTGCCGCCTCTATATTTTCTGGCAGTCAAGTATTGGGGAAAACTATTCGGTGATTCTCCTTTATCGACGAGAAGTTTCTCAGTTTGGGTGAGTTTGTTAGCATTTCCCGCTCTGTACTGGCTGTGCCGAGAATTGTTTCCAGCACCAGAAGTGGCGTGGATAGCCGTGGGATTGCTAGCAGTTTCTCCCTTGCACGTGCTTTACGCTCAAGAAGCTCGTCCCTACAGCTTGTGGCCGGTGCTGATTTTAGTTTCTTGTGCGTCTCTGCTGAGAGCAATGCGGCTTCAAACTAAGCTAAGTTGGAGTATTTATGCAGTAGCAACTATTCTGGGATTTTACACACACTTGTTTAGCCTGTTAGTCGCTTTGGGACACGGAATTTATGTATGGGGAATGCAAGGTTATAGGTTGAATCGCAAGGTAGTTAATTACGTGATGGCAATTGGCTTGTCTTTGGTAGCTTTTCTGCCTTGGATGGTGATTCTAGTAATAAACAAAAAGGCAGCAAAAGAGGCGACTCTTTGGGCGAATGGAGACAGTAATTTGCTATCTTTGATTAATAATTGGAGCGGGAATATCGGTCGTGTTTTTTGGGATTTTGGGCTAAATTCTCAGGCTACATCAATAAATTTGATTGGGTTGATGGCAGCGACTTTGATTTTATTGGCAATCGTAAGTTATGCGGTTTATTTTCTGTGTTGTGAGACAAAGAAACAGGTTTGGCTGTTTTTGCTGGTGTTGATGGCGGTGACAGCAGTGGCAGTGATGCTACCAGATGTTATATTGGGAGGAATCCGATCGACTAAACCTCGCTATCTATTTCCGACTTATTTGGCGATGCAAATATCTGTTGCTTACCTGTTAGCGACTAAAATTAGCGCGCTGGGCGTGCCAAGCTGGAAACGGCAGATGTGGAAAGTTCTGACAGTTGTACTGCTAACGGGCTCTGTGCTGTCGAATATTGTTAGTTCTCAAGCCGAGACTTGGTGGACTAAGGAATTGGGCCGGGAAAATCCCGTAATTGCTCGGAGGATCGATCGCGCTCCTAAGCCGCTGGTTGTCAGTGATATCTCGGAAGTCACTCTGGGAAATATACTGTCAATGAGTCATTTGTTAGAGCCGAAAGTGATGTGGCAATTGGTGTTGCTTGACCAGGAAGGGCGCCGTCAAGCTCAGTTGCTAGACCCACCCGCGATACCCAAAATTCCCAGCGGTTTTAGCGATGTTTTTGTTTACGGGCGAACGCAGAATTTTAGTGCTAAGCTGGCAAAAATGCACAACTCGAAAATAGATGTGCCGAAAAAACAAACAATCCAAATGTTGTGGGTTGGCAAGTTAGAAAAAGAGTGAGAGTTATGGAAGATTTTGGTATTATTATTGCCTGCTGCGACCAGGATTATCTGTTTGCTAAGGGTTGCTGTGCTAGCATTCGATATTTCCTGGGAGATGTACCGATTTGTTTGTTGATTGATGGTACGTTTTCTGTGAGTGCTTTGGAAAAGTCTTACGGGGTGCGAGTTATCGATCGCACAAACGTTTCCCAAGAGGTTCTCAGGAAAAGAAGTTTTGGGTGGGGTAAAACTAAAATGATTGCTTTCTGGGAAAGCCCTTGGTCGAATTTTATGGTTTTGGATGCCGATACGATCGTCTGGGGCGATGTTCTGAAATTGGCTAATTTTAAAGAATTTGATTTTACGATAGATAAGCCTTGTTACGATTACTCGGATGCAGATGTTTCGGAGTTTTTCTTTGATATTCCGGGCGTTGAAAAGCATTTCCCGAAGTTTCGGTGGTCGGAATCGCGATCGAACTATTTCTGCACGGGTACTTTTTTTGCTAAACGCGGTATTTTTAGCTTGGAAGAATACATAGAAATTTTAGATTTTACGGAGGCTAATCCGGGGATATTTAAGTACGGAGAAATGGGGTTTTTGAACTTTATGATTTTCCGGGCGGCCGGGGAAAATCGACTGCGGGTGCAGAATGTGGATATGCAGTTGTTGGTGCCGGATTTTGACCAGGATTTGCTGAGAAAGCGGTTTCCGGTGGCAGAAAACGGGCCTGCGGGCGATCGCGAGTCGGCGACTGTGATTCACTGGTGCGGGCCGAAGCCGACTTTATCGACATCTAAGGTTTACTCGGAACCGATGAATTTTTGCCGCCGCAAGTGTCAGGAGGATGCTTGGAATCGCACGGGTTTGGCTGCGGAGATGTCGCTGCAAGTTGAGGATTTTCAGCGATCGATCTATGTGTATAAGAATAAGTTTAAGAAGAAGTTTCGGCAGTTAGTGCGATCGACTTGAAAAAATACCACAATTAAGTTTGTAGTAAGGACTTTAGTCCTTATATTATGTCCGGTAGATTAGACCTCTTGCATAAGTCTTCGATCGATCCTTCAACCGCAGATTTCAGACAGATAAACACAGATTAACGCAGATAATTTCAGGGTGTTTTCCGATTTTTGCAAGAGGTCTATTACCGATAATCTAATTAGTTTGTAGTGAGGACTTTAGTCCGAGGGAAAGAAGGACTAAAGTCCTCACTACGAACCAATTTGATTGTGGTTATTAAATGTGAATATTATTCATCGAGCGAGCGAGCGACAATTTAACCTTCCAGAGGCAAAGTGGGCGCGGCTGGCGGTAAAACTTGGCGGTGAACGCTGACTTTGTGACTTTCCCGCTGAGTTTGCATTTCGACGGCGATCGCCTCAAATTCAATTTCCATGCAGCCGTAGGGAATCTCTAACTCGATACTAGCTCGCATATTTCCCAACCCGGTAGCTGTAAATTCGGTAATCCAGCGCGGCCCGTCGAGAATTAGGTAGGTTTGCCGATCGAATACCCAAACTTTTACATAAATCCGCGGCATTAATTCCGGTAGTTGCACTTTCACTATTACAGCCTGGCCTGCAAGGATTTGGGCGCGCGGCAATTCCAGGATGGGCATCGGTACTGACTCGTCTTCTGACAAAACGTAGGGAGTTGGTGGAGTTGCTTCTGCTTCTACTTTGGTGGTTTTTTGAGCAACTTGTTTCGGCTGCGGGGGCTCGTCAAACACCACAAATTCTCTCGCTTCCGGGCCAGTAGGTTGCGGTTGGGAAATGGTTTCCCTGATTGCTGGTTGCACTTTAGTTGGGCTGCTTTCTTCGACGACTGTTATGGCTTCGCTGGTATTGGGGGTGGCTTTTGGAGTTGGCGACAGGCTGGTTGCTTTCAGCCATTCGGGGGATTCGCCGGTGCTGGCTAGGGAACTCAGTCGCGACCAAAATCTATTTTGGACGTTTAAGGTTTGAAATGCCTTTTGTGAGGGGGGTGGCGTAGGTTCTGGGGCTGGTGTTTCTGGTTCGGGAGTGTTTTGGGGTTTTTGGTCGATCGCCCGAACTTCGGCCTTTTCTGGGGTAGTTGCGATGTCTGAGGGTTTGGTTGGTTGGTCGATCGCCCCGGCGGATGTTCTAGACGAATTGGTGATTTCTGAGAGCAATTGCGATCGGCTGCTGTCGGGCAGTTTGTTACCGAATGCCGGCAATTCTAGGCCGCCCGCACTTGGAGTCTGGCGGGAATTTAGTTGAGGGGGTAGGGATTCATTGCTTAAAGATTCATTGATGGCGACTTCTGCGGGAGATGGCAGATCTAAGCTTTTTTGTGCTACCCGGAGGAAGGATGGATGTACTTCTTTCCGAGGTGGTCTGACTGCTGTTGCAGAGGGTTCGGCTTGATGTTTTTCTTCGATGAAATCGTCTTTAATTGCTTCTAGCAGGTGTTCTAAACCGGCTGTAATTGTAAATAGTTTGGTGGCTAAAGTTACATCGCCGCTGCTAAGAATTGCTTCTCCTAAAATTAGGCGACTTTTGCAGTCGGGTGGGATGTAGGTAACGCAGGCAAAGATGCAGGGAGGAGCTTGTTCTGGCATCGGCTGCTCGATTTGGGCGAGTATTTGTGAGGTTTGGGGGTCTCGCAGGTAAATTTGCAGTTGTGCTGAACCGATGAGTTTTTGGAGTTCTTGAAGTTGCGATTCGGGGATGGGAGGTGGTGTTCTTCTGGTTTTTTGAGGTGGTTGGGGAATGTCGATTTTGCCGGAAATGATTAAGGGGCGGCCGAGTTGGGTGATGAAGGTTTCTCGATCGAGTACGAGTTCAAGTTCGAGTTTGACTGGGGGGTTCGGCGGCTGAGGCGTTTGGGGAAGGGGGAATTGGTAGATTTTGGTCGGCTGCGGTGGAGGTGGAGGTGGGGCTGGGATTTGGGTTGGTGTCCGATCGACTGCTGCTGCGTTTTGTGAAGCTGAGGGGAAAGCGGCGGCTTCGGAGGAGTCGATCGCGGGTAGGGGTTCGGAAGTTTCCGATTCTGCGGGCAATACTTCTAATTGCACGCCATACTGCCAAGATTTTGCTGGTTCTGATTTGGAATCTGGTAAGCAGGAGAGTTCCCACATTCCGGGTTTGAGACGGGTGTAGGGAATAATCACGACTAATCCTTCGGGGTTGGTGCGGGCCGATCTGCTTTGGACTTTCCGCTGGGGGGCCGTTTCGTCGAAGGATGTATGGATGATGCGAATTTCGATGTCGGTGTTGGGGTGCTGAATGCGCGCCACGACGCGATATTTGCCTTCTAGAATTTCCACGTCGGGGGTTTCTAGGGGCAACCAGGCGCGATCGCCTTCTTTCTGTAGTAAAAATTCTAATTTTTTCATTTTTGTTTCCCCTTGAAGGCTCCCGCTTGATTTGTCACAGGTTGGTGGTGGTTGGTTGAGCGACAGCTACAGATATTGAATTACTTTATGTTTTATAGCCTATCACCTCGATCGGTCAAGAGGCTCGATGGACAGTTGACAGTTGACAGTTGACAGTTGACAGTTGACCGCTGACAGTTGACCGCTGACAGTTACATAGTACGAGCATCAAACTGTTTATGCTAAAGAGTCCTAGCATATATCGATTCTATTCTATATATTTATCTCAATATCGGTAGTGGCGGTTGCTATATCGTTCCGTACAATTATCGCCATCCAAAAGCGATCGACTTACCAAACAGAGCCATTCTTCAATCTAAAATCTAAAATCTAAAATCTAAAATCTAAAATTCATTGACGGCGGCCCCACAAGCCGCTACGCTGTGAAATTAAGGTTGCTTTGCTCGAAGAGGAAGCAGCCAGCGTCGCCCGAAAATCTAGTTGCACTGTCCAAAGCTGCTGTAACAGCTAAGGACAGCTAACCGCCAAACTGGGATGAGCAGTATGGAGGCTAATCGAGGATAACATTCTCTGTCGCCGCCCTGCCTTTTGTTAGTATGCGGGGCGGCTGGGTTTTTGGGTTTTCCTCACCAGAAAAACCAAAAACTAGGAGACCATATTATGTCACAGGAATTTTTGCCTGACGATAACTCGTCCGTTAGCGAAGCCCTCGAAGAGGATCGTCCAAATGACGACTTTGAATCGGAACAGGAAGTCTTGCAGATAACCGTTTTCGGTTCCCACAAAGCCGTTTTAGAAACCATCCACACGTTGTACCGGCTGGGATTTGCAGCCGTCGGCGATTGGAGTCCTCCGCAGCGAGGGTCAAAACCAGGACAAGTGATTAGTGTACTGATTAAGCGATCGGGCAAAGTCTAGAAATTGGGCGGGCTTCATCTTTTTGTGCGGGCTAGAAGCCCACCCCACAATATTTTAAATAAACCCAATTGTGAAACAGGCATCTTGCCTGTTTATCCCCCAATTGTGGCACAGGCATCTTGCCTGTTTATCCCTCAATTGCGGCCCAAAAGATTTAACTTTTTGTGCGGGCTAGAAGCCCACCCCACAATATTTTAAATAAACCCAATTGTGTAACAGACATCTTGCCTGTTTCTCCCTCAATTGTGGAACAGGCATCTTGCCTGTTTCTTCCCAATAGTGGAACAGGCATCTTGCCTGTTTCTTCCCACAATTACGCAATGACTATCTTAAGTAAACCGTATTGATTTATAGCCTTTCTCAAAAAGATGAGGTATGACTGACAGCTTACATAACCCTTCAACTAAGAGGGCTCAAGCCCAACAACGTACCTCATATGAGAGCTAGATCCGCTATAACTGTTTCTCCCCCATAGTGGAACAGGCATCTTACCTGTTTCTCCCCGACAATTACCAAGGACTGCCGATCGTACTAAAAGCGGCCCAATAATAAGGATGCGATAAATTTTTGCTCTCAAGTTTGGGGATAGACGGCGGCAACGGAGTTTCTCCCCTAGAACTTCGCAGTTGCCCATTTTCGATGGTGACTTTACCTTTAATCGCAGCAATTTGTGCTTGTCTGAGAGCTTCAGCTTTAATGATTGGAGGATCTTGAGGTTTGCTGCTAATTTTTAACTGCTGGTAAAACTCTGTCATCAGCGCCAGAGTCCCCGCATCTGACACATACCACAAACTGGCGAGGGCAGATTTTGCTCCCGATTGCAACGCTAAGCCGCCAAATCCGAGTTCTGCTTCTTTGTCTCCCGAGGCAGTTCTACAGGCGCTCAATACTAACAGTTCCAGTGGCGGATTGTTCCATTTCAAATCTCTCATTTGAGATAATCTGAGTTGGTTATCCCAAAATTGAATGTAGGAGTTATCTGGGCTTCCGGGGCGGAATTCCGCGTGAGTCGCCAGGTGGATGATGCCGTATCTTTGTTGCAGTCGCTGCGATTGCAAGTTAACGATGGTAAAATCTTCGTTGATAAAGGATTGACCTGGCCACTGTCGGGCGATCGCACTTAATTCTAACGGAACAGCCGGTAGCGGTTGTTTGTTCGCGGTTTCTGAGAAATTTTCTGCTCCCATTGCTAGGACGTGGGAGTTTCTGAGATCGGCGTAATTGATGTCTATCAGCTTGAATGCCGGAATCCGCGACATACTGTATTTTTCGATCAAAAATTGCTTTCCGTCGTGCATTGCTGCTAGGGGTACCGTTCGCAAACCTTCGCCGACGCAGAACAGCAAGGTGTCAATTTTTGCTATTTTCAAGTCTGCTTCTAGCGGTGCAATTATCCATTGATAAAGTTGTTGAGCTGATTCTAGATAGCTGGTAGTATTAATTTGTGCTACTTTGGTGATTTCGCTGGTAAATGCTTGGACGACTGGCACCAGTTTGTCTTTTTGGGCTGAGGGGACGCTGCGGTTAATTGGCGGTCGATCGGGCAATATTAAGATTAGTTCTAGTTGGTCTGTGCGCGGGATAGCGTAAATTAAAGCTGGTTTTTTCTTAGTTTGAACTGCTAGGCGGGAAAGAGTTTTTGATATTGATTGGGCGGTTTTTTCGCGGGCGGCAAAGTCTTGTTCAAAGTATTTTTGATAGTCTTCTTCCCAGTCTTTTTCGATTCTGGTGACGGCTTCGGTGAGGTTTCCGCGATCGAGAATTTGTCTCATTTCTTGCCCGTTAAGTCCGCCTGGTTCTGGCTTTTGGGCAATGGTAGCGAGGTTCGCGGTGCTCCAGCAGAAAAGTATGGCTGTCAAACAGTAAAAAATAGCTCTTTTGATTTTTTTCTGAGTTGCGTGTTTTTGACGGTGCTGCTGGGATTGGTAGTGCATGGTTTTGGGGCGGTTAGACCATTTTCGATTTGCGATTAAAGAATTGGGAATGATGGTTAAAATCGAATTTTTTGAAACAATAATAACGGCTTATTTGACTGCTGCACCACTCTGGATCGTAAAAACCGTTGGTTCGGAGTGCGATCGTCCTGCTCGGTTGCCGATCGCGCTTCCTGTAAATAATTAACTCTGCTGGCGATCGCGATTATAGCATTCCACACAAACCCCAAACATTTGCGATCGCCCCAACAGCCCGCACCGCCTGATTCCTGGCGCACCAACGACCGCCCCTGGGCCCAGAAATTCGCGAATTATGTAAAGTTTTGTAAATTATGCAGAAGTTTTGCATAAAAATCGCAGATC
This sequence comes from Microcoleus sp. PH2017_35_SFW_U_B, assembly GCF_020737865.1. Classification (NCBI taxonomy): domain Bacteria; kingdom Bacillati; phylum Cyanobacteriota; class Cyanophyceae; order Oscillatoriales; family Microcoleaceae; genus Microcoleus; species Microcoleus sp. PH2017_35_SFW_U_B. The sequence continues at coordinate 32,391 of NZ_JAEQDE010000024.1, read as the reverse complement.
CCGACAGATAGGCAAATAGAAGGCATTGCAGGGGATATGGCGGCTCCGACAGCCGGCGCACCAGTCGCTCTGGGAGCATTCGCTCAACCCGGCGGCCTGCATAGCTGGTTGGAGACTATTTTTCTGAGTAACCTTGGAACAAGAGATGCCTACTAAGGACGAAATTGACGATCGGCTCAAACAGCTAGCCATAGCTGCCAAAAATCACCAGCCTAAAACTTTAGGGCGACAGAAAGCTGTGACCAGATTAGTGATGGAAATTGAAAAATATAAAATCATTAACTGTCCGCAGAATAAGAATTTTTCCTACGCAATTTATCAGGAAATTTTGCTGGAAGCCAAACAGGAACTGATGTTTCGCATTTCCCGGGAAATTCACAACTACCGACCTGAAAAAGAGGTCAGCCAATGGGTAAACTTCTTGATAGTTAAATGTTTTCAAGAAACCACCCCTAAAGTGATAGGTAGGAAAGATTTACAAACTGTATACTACGGAGATATGGAACCCGTTTTCAATCAAATGGAAAAGCAGCAGGTTCAACATGAATCTTGTCAAGTTGGAGCGGATCTAATTGATATGATTTTAGAAGATCCCGGCAATGTCTTTGAAAACGAAGTGAGTAAAAAGCATCCCAATGTCAATTTTAAAGTGTTGCTGATCAAGAGAGTGATAGAAGATGCAAGTTTGCAGCAGATATCCGAAGAGTTAGGAGTAAGTGTTTCTACTCTGAGCAGTTTTTACCAGAGATCTTTGGAGAAATTCACGCCCAGATTCCGAGAATACTTGTAGGACATTAAAAACCAAAACACAGAGATGGATCATGAATAACACAGAAGTTGATTTAGTTTTGACAATACCGATCGCCCCAGCAGCCTACCGCAGCGCTCAAACCCTTGCACAGCAACAAAGTGACCCCAAAAAAGCCAAACAGGTTTATCTCAATGCTTTGGCGGTGCACGCAGTCGATTTGTACTTTCAGTGCATGGAAATAGACACTGATTTGGGCGCCAGCAATATTTGGAATCCTGTGATCCAGAAATTTATGGATATTGCAGATTTGGAGGTAAAAGGTATTGGGAAGCTGGAATGCCGTTGGGTAAGCCCTGGTGAAGAAGGTGTCTCGATTCCGGCAGAAGTGCGATCGGACAGAATCGGTTATGTTGCTGTAGAGATCGGCCAATCTCTCGAAGAGGTGAAGTTGCTGGGATTTGTCAAAAATGGCGATCGAGAAAAAGTTCCACTTAGCGAGTTGGAGTCGATCGACAACCTGCTAGAATACTTAGACGAGCTCAAGCCTGTAAATCTCAGTCAGTGGTTGCACAATATTGTCGGTAGCGGTTGGCATACAGCCCAAACACTGTTCGAGTCAAAACCAGAATTGCAGTTTGCTTTCCGAAGTCCCCAAGTAGTCGAAAAAAGTGCTTCAGCAGATGTACGCGTACCAGTCAAGCGAGGCAAATTACTCAACTTAGAGTGGGGAAAAGAGCAAGTAGCTTTATTTGTGGAATTGATGACAACCGATGAACCAGATATCGATATTTCGGTAGAGGTTTATCCCACAAACGGTCAAACTAACTTGCCCAACGATTTGCAGTTGATGGTGCTGGATGATGAAGGTGAACCTCTGATGCAAGCTAGGGCAAATAAAACAGAAAATTTGCTCTTTGAGTTAAGCGGAGAACCGGGAGAGCATTTTAGTGTCAAGTTGGCTTTGGGCGATTTCAGCGTGACTGAAAATTTTTTGATCTAATTGTCACTTATCAAGAGGGGGTGTGAATTGTGGATAAGTTAATTGTTTTGAAATTAGACGGAGATTGCGAAGAAGGTTTTCGCTGCACCATAAAAATTGGGAAAAATAATCAATTTCCCTCTACGGACTTTACGGAAAGTAAAACATTGCCAGCCAACCCGCAAATAGCAGCTTTTGAAGAAGAACATTGGCGGGAAAAATATCGAGCTATGGGAACAAATTCCCGGCATCACCAGGAAAATTTAGTGCATTTAATTTACCCTTTTTTGCACAAAGATGCCAAAAAAAATACTGCTGTGAAATCGACGGTGGCTAAAGGATTGTCTTTTCGTCGGATAAAACCGAAAAAGATTAATGCAAGAAGTCCTGTGAATGATTGCAAAGAGTCTGGGAAAAAACTTGTGTTGATGCTGAATGATTGGCTCAAGTCTCCTGAATTTGCCAGGGTAGATAGAATAATTGGGGACAATTTAAATCCAGATGAAGAGGCAAGGGTGCTGATTTGCACAAATGACAAACACTTGCACAAACTGCCTTGGAATCAGTGGGATTTGTTTGAAAGATTTCCGAAAGCCGAACCTTCGCTGAGTAAATTAAACTATGTAACACTGGAAAATCCTGGACAACCTATCCGCAAGTCTAAGGTAAGGATTTTAGCAATTCTGGGAAACAGCGCTGGGATTGATATCACGCAAGATAGGAAAATTTTGGAGAATTTGTCTCCCAATGCTGAGGTGAGGTTTCTAGTGGAACCGAAACAGGACGAAATTAACGACGAACTTTGGGAGCAATCTTGGGATATTATATTTTTTGCAGGACACGGGGAAACTGAGGACGATATTGGAAAAATATATATCAATCAAACTGATTTTTTGACAATTAATGAGTTGTGGTGCGGCTTGAGGAAAGCGGTAAAAAATGGTTTGCAACTTGCAATTTTTAACTGTTGCGATGGGTTGGGTTTGGCTAGAAATTTAGATGATTTTCAGATGATTCCGCAAATGATTTTAATGCGGGAGTTTGTGCCGGATTTTGTGGCTCAAGAATTTTTAAAGTGTTTTCTTAAAGAGTTTGTGGATGGCAAGTCTTTGTATGCAGCAGCGGGGGAAGCACGGCGGCGGTTGGAGACTTGGGAAAAGGATTTTCCTTGTGCTAGTTGGTTGCCTGTAATTTGGCAGCATCCGGCAGCGAAGCCTGCGGTTTGGAACGATTTTTTGCTGGCGCCGGATTCGCCTGCTGTGGCCCAGGATTTGACTTTGCTTCCCACGTCTGGGAAAAGACCGCCGGTTAATGTTTTTTCGCGTTTGAAGTCGGTGATTTTGGCGAGTGCGGGCTGTACCCTGGCTGTGATGGGAACGCGCTCTCTGGGGGTTATGGAGGCGCTGGAACTGTCAATGCTCGATCGACTAATGAGCCAGCGCGAACCGGAATTAATCGACAATCGGTTGCTGGTTGTGGAAGTGACAAACAAGGATGCCGAGAAGTACGGCTATCCCCAAACGGATGCTACTTTAGCAAAGGCGATGGACAAATTGCAGCAGTTTAAACCTATAGCAATTGGTTTGAATATGCACCGAAATGTGGCAAGGGAGCCAGGAAGAAAAAATTTAATTTCCCTATTTGATAGCAATCCTAATATTATTACTGTATGCAGTTATGGTTCCAATGATATAAATTACGATCCGCCGCCAGAATTGTCTAAGGCTAAATTAACCAATCAACTTGGTTTTAGCGATTTGACTCCGGATGAATTGCGCCATGAAAAAGGTAGCAGTATTCGCCGTCAATCTCTTTCCTATAAACCAAATGTTTCTAGTTTTACTAACAAGTGTAAAATTCCCACTAGCTTCAGCTTTCTGTTAGCTTTGCGTTTTTTGGAAAATCAAGGAATAAAATCACAGATAAGTAACAATCAAGAGTGGCGAATCGCTGATGTTACATTCAAAAGATTGGCTACTCGTACAGGAGGTTATCAAGATTTAAAGGCGCTAGTAAGTCAAGTTTTGCTCAACTACCGCGCCAACCCCAAGCCAGCTTTTAAAGTGACGCTTCAAGAAGTATTGGAAGGGAAAATAAACTCTGATTTAGTCAAGGGTAAAATTGTCCTAATTGGTCACACTTCGGAGGTTTCGAGGGAGGATTCTGATACTCCTTACGGTAAAATGTCGGGAGTTTGGATTCACGCTCACATGGTGAGTCAAATCCTCAGCGCTGTAATTGATAAAAGGCCGCTTTTGTGGGTTTTGCCGCAATTGCAAGGGATACAGTGGGGAGATGCTGTTTTTGTGTGGTTGGTGGCTGTGACGGGCGGGCTGTTGGTTTGGCGGGGTCGATCGCTCTTGGTGTTGGCGATCGCTAGCGGTGCTATGATCTGTGTGCTGTACCAAGGTTCTTTGGTAATTTTGACTTTCGGTGGCTGGATGCCTTTGGTTCCGGCGGTTGTGGCTTTAGTTGCGACGGGTGGTATCTTGTTTGTGTACGATCGATCTTAATTAGCCTCGGCGGCTGAAATTTCGGAGAAATGTCGGCGGTTGAAACCGCATCTATACAAGCAAATTCCGAACTCAGAGGGACTGGGAGAGAAGAGAGCTTTTATGTGTAAAATGCAATTGCAGTTAGTTTTGGGTTTAATTTTGGCGATCGATTCTGCGTCAGCGCTGGCAAATCCGGCACATCCAGCTACTGTAGTAGAAAATAATTTGGTCAAAAATCATCGAATTGCGATCGCACAAAACGCCAAACCCCAGAGAAAGCCGGATATAAAAACACCAATCACACCACCAGACAAAAACACGAAACCCGGGGCCGGATCGAAAGTATCAAAAACACCTAACACACCTCCCGATTCTAATACCAAACCTGGTGGACTCGACCCTTCTAAATCATGCAAAAGAACCAATAAGGTAATTGCTCAACCCCTTTAACAAGAAGACAAGATAGACATTAGATAAAGGAATGGAAAAACTCCCCGACTTAAAACAACTATCGAGCGAGGCAAAAGAAGCCTTGATAGTAGAGCTATGGGAGAAAATCCAAAAACTCAGCGCAATATTAGACACCTACGAACCAAAACCCGAGCCAGAGCCATCTCCCAAAAAAACTCTTCAAAATTCCAGCACTCCACCTTCCAAAGGATTCAAGCCCAACATTTGTACCGACGCTCTAGTTGAGCAATTACAACGGCAGCTTATTTTGAGAAATAGCGGCAATTGATTCCCCTGCGATCGCAAATCCCGCCTTGATTTCAACACCCTCGATCAAATCCTGTGGCATATTTTTAAAGACTCCAACCCAAAAATAAATCTAACAATCAATACAGTTGAACCTGAAGCAGCGGAAATTCGGGATTGAGATCGAACTCTCACCGTAAATTTTTCAATAATTGCTTTTTATGTCCTATGTCTTTAGGTTGTGAATTAAGTTGCAACAATCAAATTTAACTAGCGCTATCACTGGGAGCAAAGTATGGCAAGCCTCGTGGTAGAGTTCGGCTAAGTCGATATTTTGGGTGGCGACAAGTTGGCGGCGGTATATTTCAGTTTTGGATCGCAAAGTAAATAATTTACACTCTTGAAAGTGGGACGGGCGGGACGCCCATCCCACAAGAACCATCAATAAGTTATTTAATTCTCATTCCTTTGCTGTTGACTTGATTTGCGATCGCACCAACAATTTTCGATCTGATAGGTACTTGTACGGATTACGAAAATAGTGTTAAGGCTACCAATCAAACCAAATTTCTCAGTTTTTTTTATACTCATCTTTGTTAATTGTGGCACGGGCGTGTCGCCCGCGAGCCATCGGCAGTTAAAAACTCCAAAATTTATGGTACTTTTTCCGATCGAGCAACTAACTGTGATATATATAACTCACTTTTCCTAATTTATATGTAATAATACTTAATTAGATAAATAATTTTACACTATGCGGTCGATCGCCAATGTTAGCTATCGACAACCCAAACAGAATCGATGCCAAATTAAAAACAACATTTCCAGCTCCCTCAATGAAAATAGCCGCGTGTGGCAGTTAATTGCAGTAAATTCAAGTCAGGGATTGATAAACAGATTGAATTTCCAAATTTACACACGATTTTCATATAAATTGACAAATTTAGCCAAACAAATTAATTCTAAACTGTTAGAATAGCTAACAGTTAGTATTACTGCAATTGCGGTGCAGAGCGAATACCTGTACTGTCTATAAAGCAAATTAGCGATCCGTCCATAATTAAATGCCCGAGTCGCCTATACTTACTTACACCCCCCTGGGAAAAGTAAACTAAAAACCTAAATAAGTCACTGAAGCACCCTCCGAGCAAGTGCAGGAGCTTCACAGAAAGCCTCTGTTGACGCCAAGGTTTTTTTACTCAAACATGAAATTTGATTTGTATGCTGCACCAACCGAGCATCCCTTTTGCTCACGCCACCTTGCTGAGTACAGCAATGGTGGAGATTTTTCAGGGGGAAGAAAGATGAATTTGGAACAATCCTCTACAGGAATAACCCCCGATAGCTGCGCTGCGGCAGTAGTGGAAATCATTCCGCTGATTGTGGGGTCGATTCGAGCCCAAATGCGAAATCAAGGAGAACCCTTTTTATCGATATCTCAGTTTCGCAGTCTCATGTTTCTTTACCGCTATCCAGGTTCTTCTTTATCCAAGTTAGCAGATTATTTGGGGGTAACTCGACCGACTGCTTCTGCAATTTGCGAGCGCTTGGTTCAGGAAAAATTTGTAGACCGCAAAGAACATCCTCAGGAACGGCGAGCGGTGGTGCTGAAACTGACAGAAACTGGTCGTGCGAGGCTCGAAGAAATTCAAGCGCTCACCTGTAGCAATATTTCGCCAATGTTCGAGGATTTGTCTGAGGAGCAGATGGAGAGCGTTTTAGCAGGATTGACGTTACTCAGAGAGGTGTTTGACGGCAAATCTAACGATCGGTAAAACCTCATATACATCTATTTACTGTTTAATCTGTGACATATAGGTTGTAGGGTACGTAGTCCGCACCCTACAGCTTTTTTTGACCTATAGCCCAATACGGTTCATTTAACACTCCTTATACTTGGATATCCCCCTCGCATCCTCGTTAAGAAGCAGCGTGGTTTTATAGTCATCACAAAAATTAGGTACGTAGTTGGGCTTGGGCCCTCTTTATCCATAGGCCTAAAGAGGGCTTAAGCCCAACTACGTACCTTGATTAGGAATAACAATTTAATAACTTAAGCAATGTTTGCTCGTTGCTCGTTACCAGGAAGAGCCTAGTAATGCAGATTCGGAGGCTCTGCTTCCCTTTACCTTGCCGCTTATGGAGATAGAGGATAGTTATTACATAATTTACTTTTTGGCTGAATTTAACAGCTTTGCTAAAACGTTTCGCGTTATCTGCTGAGCTCCGGCATTTAAAACAGGCGATCGCAACTGCGGCGCATTGTAATCGTCTAATCCCCACGCCCACTGCATCGAACCAGTCGCGAATACTTTCGCCCCCGAATCTGCTGTATAAACCGTCATGTCAGCATAGCGAGTCCCGCCGCCGTGAGGGTATGGAGAATGCCCGACCCGAACTATATTTTTCGGAGCATTGCCAAACATTCGATCGACTTCATAACCCAACAGTCCCGGTAACTTGTCGCCCTGTTTTAACTGAGTTTTTTCCAGCAGCCAATCCGGGGCATTTTTATCAATCACAATATCAGAATTAACTTGAAATGTCTCGTACATAACACCTATCAAAGCATCTTCTGGACTTCCGATAGAGTGGTCTCGCCAGCGAGTTGTTACTAAAGAATTAAGTGCTGGCGATTTATTGTAACTTGTTGCTATTTGAGTGCTTTCTAGTTGCTCTGTTCCATAGCTTAATTCCCCAGTATTAGCTATTTTTACTATCGAATTAACGGCGCCTAATTCTTTTTGTAATGCGCCCATAGGGTCTAAATCTGCCATTTCTTTATAAGCAACCACAGTTCGGTTTACTTCCCTAGTAATTCGGCTGGGTTCTAGGCGGATCTGCCAATAGCAAATATTGGAACCAAAAAATCCGATGCTGACGCCTTCATCTCTAGCAGCTTCTATATTTTCTCGCATATCTCGCGACCAGTATTCGTCGTGACCGACGGACAAAAATGCTTTGTGAGACAACAGCAACCGGGAGTTAAAATGCGTGTCAATGTTGGTGGCATAGGTAACATCGTAGCCTTCTTTTTCCAGCCACCTGACCATATTGTATTCCCAACCAGCGCTCGAAGTTCTCCTTTTTGGCTGAAAATTTGTCAGAAATTCCCCCGCACCTACGCCGTAAGCTGCTTTGCGGTTGGGACTCATGGCGTAGGGCCGATTAAACGAAACCTTGTAAGCTTGTTTTGCCATGCTGTTCCAGCGGTAAAGGGATTTGTGACCCCAATTGTTGTACGCTTGGAAAGTGGTAACGCTGGATTGAAATAAAATGTCGGATTTGCGATCGTCATCCCGCACTATAAAGATGATATAACTTTGTTTCCCGCTGATACTGGCAGTGAGTTTAGCTAAATAAATGCCGCTTGTCCAGTCGGAAGGGCGATCGGGAATTCGCAAAATATACGGGTCTTTCCAATCGCATTCTATCAGTCCCGATGCTTCATCTTCTCTCGGCGGAGGCTGTCTGATTCCCTTCCGCACAATTGGGTCATTCATCCGGCGGCCACCGAGTCCATTATACCATCCGGTGCGGAATATTTCTATGCTATAATTCGGTTCTTTAGTGTTGACAAATAACTTAATTTCGCCGCCGAGATTGACGCTGGTCAGAGAGGCATAACCTTCGATTTCTCGCTTCGTAGCAGGATTTTCTAACTCCCAGTCTGGGGTTCCGGGTTTTTGGTTTTCTCGGGCTGTGAGATTGGTGCCGATAGCACTTTTTGCGATATTTGAATAGTCTTGAGAATGTGCTGCGCTGTTAGACAAAAAAGGGGCGGCTAAGCCAAGTGAGAAAGCTTTCAGAAACTCTCGGCGGCGCAATTTCGACAATAGTTTAACTGTCACTGGTTTAAGTCTATGAATTTTAGGTGATAGATTGTACGGTTGGGTTTGGGTGTATCGGGCGTAACAATACTTTACAATAGCCCTGGAAACATCATACCTGAGATAGATTAATTTGCGATCCTCTTCGAGGGCTTCGCCAACGCGCGATCGTCCTACTCCGACTGAGTGATTTGTCTGAATTTTTCTTCACATATAATGTATTAGGTCTTATGATGTATGCCTTATGGCGTATGTCCCATCACCGAACAGTTTTAGATAGAAAAGCCGATTTGAGATGTTTTTAGGTACAAGTCCCCGGAAGCATCCGCGAATCGCCTCTAAAATCTAAAATCTGAAATCTAAAATCGGATGATTTATTTGTGTGAACCAGCTTTATGAGTGAATCAACCAATCCACCGCTATCTCCACCAGTTTCTCGACGAACCGCCCTCAAATTCCTCGGAGTCGGTGCCGCAGGCGGGCTGCTGGGCTACTCTCGATTGTCCAAGCCCGAACCCGCCGTTTTTGTGCAAGATACTCTTGACTTGCCGCGAATGCTGAATAAACCCAAAACCGTTGCAGTTGTCGGCGCAGGATTAGCAGGGCTCGCCTGTGCTTACGAACTGAGTCAGCGGGGTTTCGCCGTGACGCTGTTGGACAAATCGCCCCAACTCGGCGGTAAAATTGCTAGTTGGCCGATACAAGTCGGCAACGAAACCTTTATGATGGAACACGGTTTTCACGGTTTTTTTCCGCAATACTACAACCTCAAAAGTGTGGTCAAAGAACTAGAAATTACCGATAACTTTGTATCTTTAGAATCCTACGCCGTTGTATTTCGAGACGGCAAATACCAACCAGAAGTTTTCCGTCCCAACCATTCAGCTTTCCCCTGGAATATCGTTGATTTGGGGATATCTTCTCCGAATAGGCTCAAGTGGGGAATCAATCTGACAAAACCCGCTCACTGGCAAGTCTTTCGGGAAATCGGCGGTTTTCAAACTCAAAAAAGTTTCGCTCGCCTTGACAATATATCAGTTGCTGACTGGGTAAAAGGTGAATTCCCGCGCGGACTTTACGACTTGTATTTTCTGCCTTTTGCCAAGTCCAGTCTCAACGCTCCCGACGAATTGAGCGTGGGAGAATTAATGCAATTCTTCCACTTTTACTTTTTCGGAAATCCCGAAGGTTTGGCATTCAACGGCACGCGGCAAGATATGGGCACGAGTTTGGTGCAGCCGATTGCCAGATCCATTGAAAGTAAAGGTGGCAAAGTATTGACAGATGTCGCAGTTAGCGGAATTCACTGGGAAAACGGTCAGATTGATTCTTTGACTTATCAGTCTGGAGACGTGCAGAGTAAAGTACCTTTTTGGGTAAAGCGAAACGCGCTGTTAACTGACAGCAACTCTACGGAATATTTCGGCGCTGGCGACAGCGTGTTTGCCGCCGCACCCGGAGGAAAAGAGGCAATTTCTCTGAGCTGTACTCACCAAGGCTGCACGGTTCAGAAACAAAATGACGGTCAATTTCACTGTCCTTGTCATGGGGCAGTTTTTGATGCTGATGGGCGAGTTGTGAGCGGGCCTGCTCAACGGGATTTGCCTCGATTTAAAGTAGTTGATAAAAAATCCGATGAGATACAGTTAGCCACCGCTCCTAATAAGTCGCAACCGCAGAATGCAGGGGAAACATTGAAGGCTGATTATTATGTATTTGCGGCGGATGTTCCGGGGATGCAGCATTTGTTTAGTTTGGCCAGCGGTGAGGTGAATCCGCAGGTGCAGAGCCGAATTGAGGAATTGAAAATAGCCGATCCGTTTGCGGTTGGGCGTTTTTGGTTCGATCGCGATTTTGCCTGGGAACACAGCAATTTTAGTTCGCTTTCCGGCTACAAACTGACTGACAGCATCACACTTTACCACAAAATCCAGGATCAGTTCATCGAGTGGCATCAGAAAACTGGCGGTAGCGTAGTGGAACTGCACGCTTATTGTTACAAGGAGAAGGAATTCCCCAACCAGGAAGTTTTGCTGGCTACTTTTGAGCAAGAATTGTATGAAATTGTACCGGAATTAAAAGCAGCAACTCTGCTGCACCGGGAGTTGGTAAATCAAAAGAATTTCTCGGGCTATCCGCCCGGTAGTTATGCGGAAAGGCCGGAGACTTGCTGCGCTGTTCCCAATCTGTTGTTTGCCGGAGATTGGGTAAAAATGCCTTTTCCTTGCGGTTTAATGGAAAGGGCGGTGAGCAGCGGTTTGTTGGCAGCTAATGCTATTTTATACCAGGAGGGTTTGCAGAGGCGATCGCTCTTGACGGTGAATCCCGAAGGCGTGCTGAAAATCTAAGGTTTGCAGCGGGGCGGATTTTCAATCGTGTCCGCACGAATAAAAACTGGTTCGTAGTGAGGACTTTAGTCCTCAGGAGAAGAAGGACTAAAGTCCTAACTACGAACCTTAAAAAAAACTGGTTCGTAGTGAGGACTTTAGTCCGCATCCATAGAAGGACTAAAGTCCTAACTACGAACCTTTTTATTTTATTTCGAGTTAAATTAGCACACAAAACATTGGTTTATGGCTAAAAGAATCTGGTGGCAAAAACCGCAAATCCGCACCGACGAAGAACAGCAATTGCACCGAAAAGTTAGCTGGCTGGAACTCTTTTTTGACCTGGTATTCGTAGTTATTATTGCCGAATTATCGCACAATTTGGCGATCGATGTTTCTTGGGTAGGCGCGGGTAAATACATCTTGCTATTCTTGCCCGCGTGGTGGGTTTGGATCGGTGCAACTTACTATAATGAGCGGTTTGAGACAGAAGGAATTGAAAATCGATTGTTTACGTTTCTCCTAATTTTGGCTGTAGCGGGATTGGCGGTATTTTCCCACCACGGTTTAGGAGAAACCTCTGTGGGTTTTGCCTTATCTTACGTATTTGCGCGATCGATCGTAACTGTTCTCTGGTGGCGTGCTGGTTACCACGAACCGAGTTTCCGCCCAACTGCGAAACGGTTTGTCATTGGTTCTAGTATTTCGATCGCCTTTTTTATCTTATCCGTTTTCGCACCTCCCCCAACACGTTTTATCTTGTGGGTAATTGGCTTATTTGTAGATATCAATACCCCGATATTTACCCTCAGACACCAATCAAAACTCCCCCAATTTAGCAGTTCCAGACTTCCCGAAAGATACGGACTATTTATGATTATAGTTTTGGGGGAAGCCGTAGTCAGCGTAGTTCAAGGATTAGCCGCCAAAGAACACTTTGAATTCGCCCATGCCATCACTGGAATTCTGGGAATGACGCTGATTTTCGGTATATGGTGGATATACTTTGATTTTGTCGCTCGCAGGCCTCCAAAACCTGCAACTGGTTGGGTATTTGCTTGGGGATATTTGCATATGCCGCTGGTAATGTCGGTGACGGCAACGGCGGCAGGAATCAACAATGTAATTGCCTCGAAAGCAACAGTGCTGCCTTTGAACGTGCGGTGCTTAATTTGTGGTTCTTTAGCGATTTCTTTAGCTGTGATTGCTCTACTAGAAACCACTTTGCGCCGAGATGAGGACGAACCCGCTCACCCGATATGGAGTCCTGCCTTAAAGTTAGCTGCGGCGGTTGTGACACTAATTGTAGGTCTTTTCGGAGGATTAGGAGCGATCGCTCTCCTGAGTTTGTTGGTAATATTACTAGCAATTCAGATGAGTTACGGTTTGTGGGTGTGGTTTCGCTGAGGAGAAAAGTCAGAGCTTGGGAACAAAAAAACATCCGCGTGGCTTTGGGTGCATCTGCGGGTAAAATGTTGAATGAGTATAAAGCAAGAATAGATGCTGAAGAGTAACTGGAAAATTCCCAATAAATCTGTAACGTTTGATGATTTTGCAACAGAATACGATTTCGCTGCCACCTTGGAAAGCCAGAACGATTTTTTTACTAAAAATCTGTCTTCCAACAAAGGTACAGCATTAGATATTGGCTGCGGTTCTGGCATTCTGGCTTGGGAATTAGCTAAGTATTACGAGCGTGTAGTGGCGGTAGATTTATCAGCAAAAATGCTGGCTATTGCTAGTCAAAAACGCTCAGCCCCCAATATCGAATACATCCAAATGGATGCCAGTCAATTAGCGCTCGATCGCCAATTTGATTTAATAGTTAGTGCCACCACTTTTCACCACCTACCCAACCTACCCGTCGCCCTCTCAGGCATTAAGAACTTGTTAAATCGGCAGGGTAAAATTGTCTTTTTAGATAATGTCTCAGAAGTCGAAACACCAGCCACCCTCGGCTACATTATAGGTGCAATTAGAGATTTTATTCCCGATTGTTCTAAATACGGATTTCGCGATGCTTCAAGATTGTTGAAATTTAGATTGTCGCCAAGCTGGTTGAAGCATTTAGCGAGCGACAGGTATTTGTCAGAAGGGAGATTTAAAAGAATTTACGGCCGTTGCTTTCCCGGCTGTTATTTTGTAAGATTGGGTTGTTCTATGGGCGTAATTTGGGAAAATTTGTAATGCAAAATAATGCGATCGAATCGATATCTGCAAGGGGAGAAAAAACTCACATCCGCGAGTTGGGCATTAATTTGGAGCAATGGTATGCAGTCGCCCGCAGCACAGAGGTACAGAGTCAGCCCCTAGCTGTGATATTGTGGCATCGGGCGATCGCACTTTTCCGCGACAGTACAGGCAAAATCAACGCCTTAGAAGACAGGTGCCCGCACCGACAAGTTAAACTCAGCCACGGCAAAGTTAAAGGCGATTTAATCGAATGCGCTTACCACGGATGGCGATTAAATGCAAGCGGAGAATGCGCCGAAGTCGATTATTTAGCAGAAAACCAAAAGCTACCTAACTGCAAAATTCGCTCCTATCCAGTCAAGGAGCAAAACGGTTTTATCTGGCTGTTTCCCGGCGACAAAACCCAAGCCGAAAAAATAGATTTATTGGATTTGCCCGAGTGGGAACATCTCAATTATATTGCCACAGTCTCAGTCATCGACTGTCAGGCACACTATTCATTTTTAATTGAAAATTTGATGGATATGTACCACGGACACTTGCACGATGATTGGCAAGCTTGGGCAAATCCGGTATTAGATAGTTTAGCAGAAGACGAGCATCAAGTAACAGCTCGCTATCAAGCACAAAGTTATTACAAAATAGATAAAATTTGGTCAATTTCCCAGTTATTTTTTAAGTCTCTGCGCCGACTGCACCCGGAACCGCTTGACGTGAGTTATGTTTACCCGAACTGGGTTTCAACATTGGGAAGCGACTTTAAGATTTACTGCTTAGTTTGCCCGGTAAGCGAGACAGCAACTCGCGCTTATTTAGTTCATTTTACCTCATTAAATGCGTTTTGGCGGCTGCACAAATTGCCTGTGTGGTTTCGCAAGTTTATCAAAGATAGCTGTTTCGGTGCCGCTCAAAAGTTATTAGATGGTTTGGTGCGGCAGGATGTGTTAATGATTGAGGAAGAACAGCAGGCTTTTTTGCAGAATTCGGAAAGAAAGAGTTACGAATTAAATCGGGCGTTGGGTAGCGTGCAAAAGTTGATGAGAAGTCAGGCAGAAAATGGGTGATTCAGCCGCAGATTGACATCTGCGGCGCGACGAATGGAACCAGCCTGCACAGGCTAAGTTGAGAGTTCGCCTTTCCAAGCTTGAGCATGGTATTCTAGCAACAGGGAAAATTGACTTTCGGGAAGCAATTACCAACCACACCTAACACAGGAACCAAGCATGAACCGTGTCAGCATCAAGGGTGAACAACATCCGATTAAAAAAATCTTTAGCGATGACTTTATGTTCACCATTCCCCTCTACCAGCGTCCCTATGCTTGGACAAAGGAGGAAGCTGGGGAACTGCTGGAAGACCTGCTAACATTCTTGGGAGATGGTAACGAGACGATTGATGAACTCAACCCCTACTTTCTAGGCAGCATAGTTTTGATTAAATCGGAGCAGCCAGCCGCTGAAATTGTAGATGGTCAGCAACGTCTAACGACTCTCACCATACTACTAGCTGCTCTCAGGGCATCATTGCCAACAGAACACGCCAATGACTTGACCACTTTTCTATACCAAAGAGGCAGCTTGATTGCGGGTACTCCTAATCGTTACCGTTTGACTTTGCGCGAGCGAGATGCAGACTTTTTCAAGGAATATATTCAAAATGAAGGTGGTATTAACAAGCTCAAAGAGTTGAACAGTGTTGAGCTGATGGATAGTCAGAAGCTGATTAAAGAAAATGCACATTTATTCTTGCAACGTTTCCATGCAATAGGCGAACATTGCTGTATACGCCTTGCCCAGTTCATCATTACTCAGTGCTTCTTAGTAGTGGTTTCTACGCCTGACTTTGACTCTGCATATCGGATATTCTCTGTGTTGAACAATAGGGGATTAGATCTTTCTGTAACTGATATCTTGAAAGCTGACATTATCGGAAAAATACCCGAAAGTCAACAAGAAAAATATACTAAAAAGTGGGAAGATACCGAGGAGAATCTGGGACGCGAGTTATTCAAAGATTTGTTTTCTCATATTCGCATGATTAAGGAAAAGAAAAAACTTAGCAAGAGTATCCTTAAAGAGTTTCAAGAAAACATCAATCCTGCGGCTGGGCCTCAGCAATTCATTGATGAAATTTTAGCTCCTTATGCTAAGGCTTTTTCGGACATTTACAACTTAACCTATGAAAGCGAGGCGCGTGCACAGGAAATTAATCAACTATTTAAATGGTTAAACAAAATTGATAATTTTGACTGGGTACCACCTGCCATTCTCTACCTATCTCGCAACCGTAACCGTAATAACCCCGATAATTTGCTGCGTTTCTTTAGAGATTTAGACCGCCTTGCCGCAGGTTTAATGATTGTCCGCGCCAATATCAATGAGCGCATAGAACGTTACAGCAGATTGCTTACTGCTATTGAGCAAGAGGAAGATTTATTCAATTCCTATTCACCGCTCCAGTTTACTCCTGAAGAGTCAAACAATATCCTTAGAGTCCTCGATAGTGACCTTTACCTAATGCAAAAAATTCGTCGTTATGTTTTGGTGCGCTTAGATGCTGCTCTGTCAGAAGGTGAAGCATCTTACAACTTCTCCAACATTACTGTCGAGCACGTACTTCCCCAAAATCTAGGTGCTAATAGTGAGTGG
The DNA here is from genome assembly GCF_020737865.1 of Microcoleus sp. PH2017_35_SFW_U_B. Lineage (NCBI taxonomy): Bacteria > Bacillati > Cyanobacteriota > Cyanophyceae > Oscillatoriales > Microcoleaceae > Microcoleus > Microcoleus sp. PH2017_35_SFW_U_B. Next base: position 16,472 of record NZ_JAEQDE010000024.1, on the reverse strand, counting down.
ATGAAGTGGTTTGCTAATCAGCAAGAGCACGCTCAATATGTACATCGTCTTGGCAACTTAGTTTTACTATCTTGTGCGAAAAACACTCTGGCACAAAATTATGATTTTGATGTAAAAAAACAGAAGTATTTCACCACTAAAACAGGTGTTTCACCCTTTGCACTTACTACCCAAGTGCTGCGGGAACAGGAATGGACGCCAGAAGTAATCGCTCGACGACAGAAAGAGCAGATTAATGTTCTCAAGAATCTTTGGCGCTTATAGGATAATTGAATTGGATATCAAATTGCTATTATCTATCCATCAGCACAAAAGCCAGAGCTAAAATTAACAATCAAACCAGAAATTGCTTCGGGTGCATCTGGCGCAAGGAAGAGGGCGAAGCATGACCGCATATAAGTTATTAGTTATCATCTCCTATTTTCTGCGGTCATGCTTCGCCCCTACGCATATATTCGCTTGCATTGAGATGCACCCATTGCTTCAAGATTGAAAGCTAAAATCAAAGGAAAAGTTACTCATCCATAAATTAAAATAGAACCCTGTTGTTGGGTTCTCTTCTTGTTCTTGCGAACGAAACATGAAAAAAATTGGCGCGGCCTACACTGCTCTATCGAACAGTTCGGTCGTACATTACTGATTATAGCTTGCTTCTTAGCAGAAGGCAACCCATATTTCTAACTTGCCCGAAGGCTACACAGCCCAAAACCTACATCCGATGGCTCGATAGGATTGGTTACACCTCTGCTAAAAATCGCAATTCATCTGCGTTAATCTGCCGTTATCTGCGGTCAAAAAAATCTAAATCCCGCAGCAAAAACCTTACTTTTTCGGCCGCTGCTGCTGGTAAACGCTGACAACTTTTTCCGCATAAGTAGCAGTGGCGCCACTTTTGCAAGCTGCGGATTCTCCTGTCATCCACCAGCAAGCGGCGCGGCGGATAGCGGTTAATTCATTGTTGCTGCTAGCTTTGTATTCGTCGCGCAGCAAATCGCCCACGATACAGGTAACAATTGTTTTGGCTTTTGTGGCGTCGGCTTCAAATTGTTGCGGTGTTAAATCTTGTTTGGTACAGAATTTTGCCCAGCGGGAAATATTACCCGGTAAAACTTGCCACTGACTGTACATTCCGTCATTTGCGGTTTGCGGCGGGGCGGCTTGTCGCAGCGCTTCTACGAGGGCGGAAACTTGCGCGTCGGTGACTGCGGCTGCGGCTGGAAGTGTTTGGAATCCGAGACTCACGATTAGGCTGCTGAGTAGTAGATTGGTTTTTGCGATCGATTTAAAGTTCATTCACAATTCCCTGTTTTAATCAAAGTTTCCTGCACAAGGTTTACCTGAAAGGCGATCGAATGCCTCTGTCTTAAGTATGATTTGCTTTTTAAATTTGAGGGCGATCGCGCTTATTATAGAAATTAGCCAAGAATTAAGATAAAATTGTGGAAGTACAACCCAGGGAAATTCGACGTTACACTACAGCAGAGGGTAGGGCACCATTTACCGAGTGGCTTGATGCCCTCCGCGATCGGAATGTTAGAGTTAGAATCAAATCTAGGCTTGACCGAGTTGAGCAAGGTAATCTCGGAGATGTCAAGTCAGTAAAAGAAGGAGTTTTTGAACTCAGAATTAATTATGGGCCGGGCTACCGCGTCTACTTCGGACAAGTTGGGTTGACAATTGTCGTCATCCTAGTAGCCGGAGATAAAAGCACTCAAGAACAAGACATTCGACAAGCTATAGTATACTGGGAAGATTATGAAAGACGTGAAAGCACCGACAAGTGATAGCTACCGCGAGTACCTAATTGAATCTCTCAAAGAGCCGGAAGAAGCTGCTGCCTATATCTGGGCTATTTTGGAAGAAAAAGACCCTGAACCCGCACTTTTGAGAAATGCTATCAGAAAGGTGATTGAGGCTAGAATCAGGATGAATGCTCTTTCGGAGTCGGCAAAAGAACATCACGAAAAACTCGACAAGATGCTGACTGAAAGCGGCGGTTCGGAAATTTACAGTTTGGTAGAATTGCTTGAAGCTTTAGGATTTAAACTAGAAATTAAGATCGCAAATATTGAGTTGCCGGCCGAGTCGGAATCAACAACTTTTGTGGAATCAGAATTATGCCCGGAACCTGCTAATCTATAACGAGTTGGAAGTCGATCGCATTCTGTGCATCGGTCAGGGCGGGTTTATAGATATTGTGAATGTGAATCAAAGATTTTTTGTGAACCCGCCCCTACAAATATGGTCGTTAATTCACCGAGAATCATATCACCGCTCTATCGCAAAATCTAACAGTCGGTGAGCCATTTCTAGCTTGCTGCAAGGTGCAATTTCTACTTGCTTCCCGGCGGTATTAATTAATATTGCTTGATTGGTATTGCTGCCGAAACCTGCACCTATTTTATCGATCGGGTTTGCGGCAATTACATCCAGCTTCTTAGCCCGCAATTTCTCCAACGCTGGCTTGACAATATCCCCAGTTTGTGCTGCAAAGCCGATGAGCTTTTGGTGCGGCTGCTTCAAGTTCCCCAACTCTGCCACAATATCGGCTACAGGCGCTAACGGTAAAGAATTGGGGAGCGATCGCTTTGGCAATTTCTGATTACTGCGATCGACTGGTTTGACATCCGCCACCGCCGCCGCCATCACCGTCAAATCGGCATCGTGAAAGCATTCTAGCATCGCCTGTCGCATTTCTTGGGCGCTGGTAACTGCGATCGCCCGTACACCAGACAGCGACAATTCCCCAGTTATGCTGTGTACCAGCGTCACAGCCGCGCCGCGATGCAGTGCAGCTTGCGCCAAAGCTATGCCCATTTTGCCCGTGGAAGGATTGCCGATAAACCGCACCGGATCGAGGTGTTCTCGGGTTCCTCCCGCACTGATTAACACCCGCTTGCCCGCTAAATCTCGATCGCCCTTGGTATACAACAGCGACTCAATATGAGGCAAAATCTCATTAGGTTCAGCCATCCGGCCAACACCCGCGCGATCGCACGCCAGCATTCCCGCCCCCGGATTCGCCGCATGATAGCGCCGATAAGTCAACACTTCCCGCCAATTCCGCTGCACCGCCGGCTGTTCCCACATATCAGTATTCATCGCCGGCGCCAGCAGAATCGGGCAAGTAGAAGCTAAGACAGTATTAGTCAACAAATTATCAGCAAAACCCCCCGCCAACTTAGCCAAAGTATTAGCAGTCAGGGGAGCAATTACAAAAACTTCCGCCCATTCTCCCAGTTGAATATGCAGCGGGCGGCCGTGATTTGCTTGCCAAAAATCCTTGTCTGTAAAAGCAGGATGGCGGGAAAGAGTAGCAAAAGTCAAAGGCGCGACAAACTCCCCGGCCGCATCCGTAAGAATTGCTTTAACTTCAGCTCCTGCTTTTGCTAAAGTTGAAACTACTTCACAAACTTTGTAAGCGGCAATCCCGCCACTAACGCCGATTAAAATTCGTCTACCTTTCACCATAGGATTTTATATTTTAGATAGGGAGCATCTCAGTTTTGCATATAGTGCGAGCGTCCCCGCTCGCGAGTATTATACTGCTCGCGAGCGGGGACGCTCGCACTATAATGAAAAATGCTTTTTTCAAAAATGAGATGATCCCTTTAGATAAAAAACGACTTACTTATAATATTATTTGGATATAAGATTGGTTGGTAGTGAGGACTTTAGTCCGCATCCATGAAGGACTAAAGTCCTCACTACCAACCTTGTTTCATATTTCAATAAAAAAGAATCAAGAAAGAAGTTGAGATGAAAACAGACAAAAATCCATAACTCATCTGTTCAATCCGCAACAAAATATGCTGCTAACTTCTTCCTCAATCCCGTCGAAATTTTGAGCTAGATTTTTAAGCCTATGCTTCGTCGTAGGCTTCCATATCCAGAAGGTGGAGATAGGGTTCAACCATCTCCGGCCGCTGAAAGGCAAGCGATCGCAACAAATGCCAATCATTCAATCCCTCAAAAGGATCTGTATAATCGTCAACTTCCAAACGGACAGCCAATTCTGCCACGTCCTCAGAAGTAAGTACAGCAATATCGCGCGATGCTTTGGTTAAAGTTTTCATTTTTTGACCCTGCCCGAGACTTCCGCCATACTATATCCTAAGCCTTTAATCAGATTTAGACACAGTTTCTACAACAAAACTTCGCATTACATCTACAACTTCCGGCAGAATCTCGTGTCCCATGTTAAATTCTCGATACTGCACGGGTGCTCCCCAAGCAGTCAAACTCTCGCGCGATCGCACCGCAGCACTAACGGGCACAATATTATCTTGAGTACCGTGCACGATCGAAACAGGCGGCAAAGCACTCCCAGCAACGGGCGAAATCGACGAGTGCAAATAACCGCTCAGACAAATTAAACCAGCTACGGGCAAAGTCAAACCCACATCCAGAGTCATCGCCCCGCCTTGAGAAAAGCCTCCTAAAATCGTGCGAGACAAAGGCACGCCCGTGCTGCTTTCCAAAGACAGCAATAATTCCTTCAGCAATTCCCTGCTTTCTACCAATCCCTCAGCATCTTTGTTTGCCAAGTCATACCACATTTTGCCACCCATTACCTGGGGATGGGGAAACGGAGCATCGGGAAACACAAACTGATAATCCGGCAAATTGAAAGCCGGTGCTAACGCAGTCAAATCCCGAGCATTAGCACCCCATCCGTGCAAAGCGACAATTAAAGCGACTGGTTTGCGATCGGTGGTTGGCGGAATGCTAATAAATTGTAAAGACATCGTAATTAGTAATTGGTAATCAGACCTTACTACAATGATAAATTGTCGCGGCGCGTAAAATCCCAGATATTTGTTTTCGGTAATATTTAAATGTAAATTAGGATGTGCTTGCTAATATCGTTTCCGGTTGCATCGGTATTGTTTAAACTGTCAACTGTCAATTAAGGATCGCAAATTAAATAATTTATACATATTTGTGGGATGGGCGTCCCGCCCGTCTAGAAAGAACGGGTTCTCCCGCCCATCCCACAATAACAATAAAAATTGTAAGTTATTTAATTCTCATTCCTAAGAGGGCCCGCACTCTTGGCACCGCCATATAACTGTCAACTGTCAACTGTCAACTGTCAACTGTCAACTGACGCGTACCGCTGATGAAATATTAGCAACTGATTGCTCGGGCTGTTGCCGCACGGGTACCTCAATCCAGAATTCAGTTCCCTCTCCCGGAGCCGATACGCACCTGAGCGAACCTTGATGTTTTTCCACTATTTGATAGCTAATCGACAATCCCAATCCGGTACCTTTGCCTACAGGTTTGGTAGTAAAAAATGGCTCAAACAAACGTTGTTTTACCTTCTCCGTCATGCCCGCTCCATTGTCCGCGATCCGCACGCACGCACAATTATAACTTAAAAGTTCAGTGCGAATCACAATGGTAGGTAAAAAAGGCGACTCTGAGGAAGATTTTGCGATTAAATGTTTATTTTTTTCGCCGTCATACAAAACATCAATCGCATTGCTTAAAATATTCATGAATACCTGATTTAATTGTCCTGCCCAGCACTCCACCAAGGGCAATTTGCCGTATTCTTTGATAATTTTAATGCCGGGAAAATCACCGCTAGCTTTTAGCCTACCGTCCAAAATCATCAAGGTACTGTCAAGGCCTTCGTGAAGATCGACCGACTTCATTTCAGCTTCATCCAAACGCGAAAAATTTCGCAGAGAAAGCACAATCTGGCGGATGCGTTCGGCTCCTACATTCATCGATTTTAGGAGTTTAGGCAAGTCTTCACTAATGAATTCCAAATCGATCTCTTGTAGTTTTCCTTGTACTTCTGGCGTTGGGTTGGGATATTGCTGCTGGTATATTTTCACAAGTTCCAGCAAGTTTTGAGTATATTCGCCTGTATGGCTCAGGTTGCCAGAAATAAAGCAGACAGGATTGTTAATTTCGTGAGCGACTCCAGCCACCAACTGCCCCAAGCTGGACATTTTTTCAGTTTGGATTAGTTTTAATTGCGCTGACTGTAAATTTGTCAGTGCCGTTTCTAGTTCAGCGGTGCGCTCTTTTAGTTGAATTGTACGATCGCGCACTTGGTGTTCTACTTTGGCTGTACGTCCTAGAGACATCAACAGGTAAGCCGTCAAGCTGCCACTCATCAAAAGCCCGATCGCGCCAATTGCCAGCGAACCCTCATGGGCGCTCAGACTATCGTACCCCTTTCCCGGCAAAACTAGCAGCATCCACTGGCGGTCTGCTACGTTGAATGTGCGAGTGCAAGCACTCTTATTTTCACAGATAGGTTGCCGGAGATTAGTTAACTCTGGATGTTCTAGTTGTGGATTATCTATAAACTGCTTGGTTTGCGAGTCGTAGCGCATCAAAAACCGTTCTTTTTCTGTGGCGGAGTTGTCATAGAGATAAAAATTTATGTGGTCTAAATTCAGTGATTCTAAATAAAAATTGACCATATTGGTAATCTGAAACACACCTGAAATCACTCCCCTGAGGTTTTCGCGGCTGTTTGCCGAGTTATCTGGAGAACTTGCGCGGCCAGGTACTGGCAGAAATAGTTGCACTCCAGGTCTATCGTTCTTAATTAATTTAATCTTCCCCGAAGCAGCTATTTTCCCGGTATTCACCGACTTCTCTAAAGCTGCTTTGCGTTCGGGATTGGAAGCCAGATCGAAACCCAGTGATTTTGTATCTGCTTCCAGGGCTTCTCTGTACGTGACAGGAAAATATTCCGATCGCGCTTTTACTGGTACAGGCTTTTTGTCAGCATCTCGCTCGTAGATTTGAAATGCCCGAAAACCTTCGGCTCGAATTGTCTGTTCGTAAGCTGCTTTGTCCGCAGCCGGGACGCGCAAAACCCAGTTTACAGAAAAGACAGCAGCATTTCGGGACAGTGCCGGTTGAACGAATTCCCTCAAATCTTGTCTGCTAACTTCAGCAGATGCGCTGTAGAATGCTTGAATTGAGTACAGAAAATCTAAGTTTTTGTTGATGCTTTGCTGTAAAGTCGCATTCAGGCGATCGGCTTGCTGATGAAATTCTGCTGCCATCCGCTGATTTTCCCAATTCCAGACAACGGCAGCCGCTATCAATGACAAGCCGGCACCCGTGCAAAGAGTCAACGCTGCTGGAATGTAGCGGCGATACGACTGTAAATTTTTCGTCAGTGAATTAAACCAATTGCTCGCAACATTCATATTTCCAGAGTTTTTGGCACCGGAGTGCGATTCGTTTAAATAGTTCTGAATTTCCTTGATAACACGATCGACAGCGCAGAAACAAGATTGTGTCAAAACTTAAGATCGCACAAATATGAATTTATCTTCATAAAGTTCGGTTTCTACGAAAATATTAGTTTGGTAACGACAATATAACAATTACTTTACCTCAGTATAGTGCGCCGAATGCACCTTACACAAGTAGCAATTCGCACTTGATTGTTAAATTTGAGTGGGCGCTACACACCTTGCCTAAATAGCAATTTGCACTTAACCGTCAACACGAAGGTGCGCTTATTACTTTGTGCGAGTAATAATTCGCACCTTTGTGTTGATTTAATTGTATGCAACCCACACCTTACTCAAGTGGCAATTTGCACCTTACAAAATAGTCCCAATTTCCTTCAAATACACCCGAGTAAACGGTTCCCCATCCTCCAGACTGTACTGTTCGATCAAACCTTGGCGGCGGATAGAAATACTATTGCCTTCCCGCACCACCACAGTATCATCATCAGTGCTTTCCCTGAGCAAAATCATCTCTGTTTCCCCCGGATTATCCAGCACCACCATATTACTGCCCTGATAAAACATTCCCTCAGCTTCCAAAACATTTTCGGGATATTCAGCAATCAACAAATCGAGTTTAGGATTTCGCAGCAAAGTTTGCACATTAAGATTGTAATTTTTATGCAAAACCTTTTCAGAACGGTTGACAAAAAGTCCAGTGCGACAAACAGCACCGATTGTCCAATCAGGATGTTGCAACAGAATGTGGTCAATTGTTTCTTGCAGTTCGTGTACCGAAATTCGGTTGAACGTAATAATCGGAATTCTGGCTGACTTTCCAGAATCAAAGAAAGTATCAATAATATGTGAAGGCACATCAACCCCTTCTCCGACAGCCGGGTTGAGGTGCATAAAAATTCCCGGCGCGGCATTGATTTCGATAATCCCAAAATTCCCGGTTTTCCAAGATTTGGCGAGAGTTTCTGTGACAACATCAATCCCCAAACAAGTTAACCGAAAATGCAGGGCGATATCTTGAGCTAAAACAATGTTATCCGGGTGAATGGTGCGGGTAGCATCGATGCTGACGCCGCCTGCGGAAAGATTGGCTACTTTGCGAAGAGATACAGTGCGATCGCGCTCTACGACACTATCCAATGACAGCCCTTGTTCTTCCAGGTACATTTCCATCGCTTCGTCGGACTGAATTTTGCTCATCGCCGAAGTTGGCGTGTCCAAGCGTTCTGGTTTGCGGTTTTCGCGGCGGATCAATTCCCGAATAGTTGAGTCGCCGTCCCCTGTTACCCAAGCGGGCCGACGTTCAGTTGCAGAAACAAACTTGCCGTCAACGCACAGCAGCCTAAAATCCGCTCCTTTGATGCTATTTTCCACAATAACTCGCACGGGCCATGTTTCGGGAATTGCGTTGACTGCTCTTTTAAAAGCCGCCTGCAATTCTTCTGCATCTCGGATATCTGCGGTGACGCCAATTCCTTTATGACCGACTACTGGTTTGATAGCAACTGGGTAGCCAATTTCTCTCGCAACTCCCAGAGCTCCGTTTTCTGTGGAGACGATATCGCCTTTGGGAACTGGAAATCCTAAGGTAGCAAGAAAAGCTTTACAATCGTCTTTGCGCGTGGTAAAATCCGAGTCTAAATGGCTGTCGGAATCAAAAGTTGTGGCAGAGCCACGCACCAGTTTTTTACCGTAACCGTATTGCATCAATCCTTCATCCCACAAATAAAATGTGGGAATGCCTTTTTGGGATGCCGATCGCATTAATGAATAAACTGTCGGGCCTCCGTAAACAGACTGGCGGAACATATTTTGCAGCGCGCCAATTTGTGCTTCTAGGGGGAAATCTTGATTTTGATTGATGGCTTCAAACCAATCCCAAACAGCGTAAACTACGGCTCTGGCGCTGCGGGCGTGAATTGCTTCTATGCTGATTCTGCTAAAGTGAGAAAATGGTTTGACGTTCCAGTGTTGGAAGTGCAAACCCATGTCGAGTTTTGCTACTTCTGAGGCGGTGCGGCCGAACAGTTGGGCGTGGTTCGTGAAGGTTTCGCCTAGTAGTTGCGGGTAGCGATCGCCAATAATTTCATGATAATGTGCGATCGGCTGTGGTGCGATCGCCTCCGTCACCGCAAAATCGAAAACTAAAGCCGCTGTTTCTAAATAAGGGTTTGGCCCGATGTAATGTTTGAAGTTGAAAATATCAAAAACATCGGTTTTTCTAGCATTGACGCGGGTTGTCTCGGTATTTTTTTCTTGAAGCATTTTTTGACCTCCTTTGAGCTAACTTGTCACCCTAGCTCTCTTGTCGGCGCATTGGGTACTACCTATGGGTATAGATATTGTAGAGTCTCAGACAGATGAGGTATGTCCGCTAATCGGTAATCGGTAATCGATCGAGCATATAGACTCGATCGGGTTTTTGGAGGTACAGACGCCACCGTTTACAAATCCTGACATTCGCAGAATCTGGCATACCTCATGGGGTGCGATCGCCACTATATTGCAGAGAGAGGGAGAGAATGGGAGAGGGGGAGAGGGGGAGAGAGGGAGAGGGGGAGAATTGCCCAATTACCAATTCCCAATTACCAATTCGCCATTACGAATACTAATCACTAATGACTAAATTACTAATGACTAAATTATTAATCACTAATGAAAAAAAGCTATAACTTTTGAGAGGTACACGGCCAATTAAAATTGGCTATGACTGTGAAAAAGGATTTAAGAGGCAGAGAATTATGAAAATCGCACAAACTGCTCTCAGGGATCAAGTTCATCAATTAGCTGAGGAAGCATTTCACTTGAAGCTGATTTCTGGGTACGGTGACGGTCAACATAGCAACGAATATCAGATTGTCTGGAACGGCAAACCCCGACACCTGCCTTTGGAACGAGCGCGTACAGTATTGAGCAATTTGATCGAGCGATCGCACTAATTCGCGATCGAACTAATCTAGAAGCGCCGATCGACCCGGTTGATACGAAAAATAAGAGGTTTATGGGTGAAGTCTCCAGTCAGAAATCGGGTTGATACCCCGTCGCGCGTCCAAGACTGTAATGTAAACTCATTTTTTGACCCCTCCTCCATGGCCTGAGGAGGGGTTAGTTTTTTATAAAAAATCGCGTTACAGCCCCGCATTCGAGCGAAATAACCGGAATGCTTGAGTTGCGTGCTTCCAACACCTATCAAAATCAGATGTTTATTCTGTATCAATCTCTACCTTTTGGCAGTGTTAGGAAACAAAAATGTTATGTTTTAGTGAAATATAATCCATTAAGAGTGCAGATCGTATGGCTGGCAGCGAAAATCAGGGAAAGTTGCTAATTATTGGCGGCGCCGAAGACAAAGACGGGGATTGCAAAATTCTGCGGGAATTCTTGCGGTGTGCTGGAGGCACTAAAGCCCGCATTGTAGTGATGACGGCTGCTACCAGCCTCCCAGGAGAAGTCGGAGATAATTACATCAGAGTGTTTGAGAGGCTGGGCGCTGAAGATGTGCGAGTGGTTGACACCCAGAAAGCCGAAGATGCTGACAATCCAGATTATTTAGAAGCGATCGAACAAGCGACTGGCATATTCTTTACCGGCGGGGAGCAAGCGCGGATTATTAGCTGCTTGAAAGATACCAAACTCGACGCAGCTATGCACAAACGCTACTCCGAAGGGGCGATTATTGGCGGCACCAGTGCAGGCGCGGCGATGATGCCAGACATGATGATTATTGAAGGAGACTCCGAGACAAATCCTCGCGTTGACGTGGTAGCAATGGGCCCGGGAATGGGTTTCCTGCCGGGAATTGTCATCGACCAGCATTTCGCCCAGCGAGGCCGTCTGGGACGCTTAGTTGCTGCACTCTTGTTGCAACCAGCAGTCTTGGGATTTGGGATTGACGAAAATACAGCTATTTTAGTCAGCGGTGACGTGGTTGAAGTCATTGGCGAAGGGGCTGTAACTGTCATCGACGAGTCGGAAAAACTCCACGACAATATGGATGGACTGTTGAAGGATGAGGCTTTGGCGATTTGCGGGGCCAAGTTGCACATCCTCCCCCACGGATACCGGTTTAATTTGAAAACTCGCCAGCCGATGCTCGATAGGGTAGCAACGGTAGCATAGTCAGAAAGGGCGATCGGGCAACTTACCTGCAACTGTCCAAAAATCTCAAAATTATCTAGGGTGCGATCGATCGCACCTTAGTGCTTGAACGAAGTATAGCGGATCGAGCTCTCCTATGAGGTACGTTGTTGGGCTTGGGCCCTCTTAGTTTAGTGGTTATAGAAGCTGCATGAGAGCGGACTGAAGTCCGCACTACAAACCTTTTTGTTCGTAGTGCGGACTTCAGTCCGCAGCTTTTTACGGACTGAAGTCCGCACTACGAACATTTTTGTGATGGTAATCCACCGGACACGATCTCAGGGTTAAAAAAACCTGATACTTCGTCCAAGACACTAATAAAAAGAAGAGGATTTTACCTCTTCTTTTATTGCTGCCGTTTCTGCTTTTTTAAGCACTTTTTTGTTCGTCAAAAAACGACTGCTGCCCATCTTCAGTCGATACTAAATTCCACCCTTGAGTTATCAGCCTCTGAAAAGTTGCCCATCCCTTAGAACCCCCTGGCTCCATGTAGTCCGAAACCGCGAACTGCGGAAAAGCTGTATAAGGCCGCCACGCTTGACGAGCTTCGGTACGCAGGTGCAATATCTTTTCTCCATTGCCTCCCAATCTGGGCAACCAACACATTTGTTTTAGCATTTTTAACACTCCAGAGTTTTTACAGTAACGGTAATTCGTCAACATCCCAAATTAAACTTTTAGAGCCATCTTAGCCGCTGCTCGGAAGATCTAACAGGTAACAGGGACGGATGAAATTTTCACCGATTACCAATTACTGAGGTAGCAGCAGTCGTTTAAGCTGATTTTGGTTCTGCACAGTTTCCCAGTCTTTGACTAAAAAACAAGTGCTACCAAGGTATAAGCAAAAATAATCATTGCTCTGATCCGCTCAAACTTGACTTAAAGGCGATCGCCCGAGAATCCAGTTGAATAAAGTATTTATCTTTCTGGTTTCCCTTACTTGATAACTACAAGCTCATCCTCGCTGTTTCCGCCTAAAATGACATCTTTCTACGGTATTAGCTCTGTCAGCTAAAAAATGTTCCTTTAGTTACAAATATTAATATCTGAAGGCGATTTATCTAGTTATCAAAAGTTAAATTAATTTTCATAAACAGCGATCGATAAGTTTTAGTTACTTTAGCTACAATTTTGATTTCATTCAGGGGTTCGGAGAGATAAAGGTACGTAGTTGGGCTTGGGCCCTCTTGAGACGTATAGATAAAGAGGGCCCAAGCCCAACTACGTACCTAATTTTTATGATGACAATAAAACCACCCTGTAGGGTGCGCGCGGAACTCGTGACAACATTCGAGTTACGATTTAACTCTTAAGAACGATGGCGACAGATTGGCAAAATTGTAAAAATGAATACTAATCACAGTTATAAGTTCTGCGTAAAAGGTATTCATGGCCGCTGCAATTGAATTCAAACTCTTCGCTCCCAACAACAAAGCAGCTACAGTGCTCGGCTCTTTTTCTAAATGGGAAGAAATTCCCTTAGAAAAAGATGATAGAGGTTATTTCCACACTAAAATTCAGCTCGCAGGCGGTATTTATCAATATAAGTTCCGAGTGCAGTCGCAGAGTCCTTGTTTTGAAACCGACGAATGGGTAAAAGTTAATGACCCCTACGCTACTGAGATTGACAGCACTGCTCATATTTTAAACGCGCTAAATTGGCAGCAGTTTTGCTAGTCACAGCAGTAGGAATACCGATGCTGTGGATGGGCGAAGAGTTCGGACAATCCACTCGCCAAACCCCCAACCAGCCGAATAAATTGCAATGGTCTTTGTTGAACAATCAGCAGAATCATGATTTGTTGGAATACTACAAACACCTGATTCGATTGCGGACAAATGTTCCGGCACTTTACACCGAAAACATTGAATTTATCCACCAAAATGCCGAAGCTAAAGTGCTCGCTTACTATCGCTGGAACGATGATGGTTCGCGAATAGTAGTGGTGGCCAATTTTTCGGACACTTATCTATCTGATTACTGTATTCCTAACTTTCCCGATACCGGAAATTGGCACGAGTGGATGTACAACAAAATTGTAGGAGTTGGGGAAGAAGACTTTAAGTTTGATTTGCCGGAATGGTCGGCTCATGTATTTCTTTGAGATGAGAAAAATTTATGTCCCCAGGCAGAGGTTTGGTGAAGTTGTAGAAGATTAAATTGTATTTATGACTGGCACATACAACTCGATCGACCGGGTTTTTATACCGAGCATGATGGCCATAACAACTCGGTGTATGCGTCCTGAATGGCGATCGCAATTCCTGGTATTGAGCATAAGAATTGTACGGCGCCGTGCCAAATGTCAATTAACAAAAATATTGTGAGAGGGTAACTTCTATGGGCTGGCTAAAAAGACTGTTTGGTTTAGAAAAACTGGAAAATCAAGAAAATGTGGAAGCTCCTGCTTACCAAGCACCTGTAGCTCCATCTCAAGCTCAAGTTCAAACTCAACCTGCTGCGGCTGCGACTAAAACAATCCCGCCGGAACGCATGGGATTGAATGGAGAATACGATCAAAGCGGTTTAGCTAAACGGGTGGCTCAGGCTTTCGATGCAAATCCTGATGTGGCGGACATTGAGACTGTTTATGTTGCTCAACACGGTACTACGGTGGTTCTCAAAGGTACAGTTCCCAGTCAGGAAATTGTAACCAAGTTGGTGACAATTGCTAAAAGCATTAATGGTGCAACTGGGGTGGAAACCAATCAAGTTACTGTTGGCTAGGGGAGCATCTCAGTTTGGCATTTATAGTGCTGTCCCCGCTCGCGAGTTGTAGAATACGCGAGCGGGGACAGCACTATAATAAAAAAAATGCTTTTTGCAAAACTGAGATGCTCCCGTTGGCTAGGGCGACGGTTGTTGGGAACAGTTAACGGTTAACAAGTTAACTGTTAACGATTAATTATTTTTTTGAGCGATCTTGCTGTACATAAAAAATATGACCGGGGAAAATTTAGTACCTACTCGCGGCACATTAGAACGGAGTCTTGGGCAAGGGATTCAAGCTTTGTACCGATCTGTACTCGGACACCAAACGAGTCAGGCGCTCTGCAATCTTTTGGATAACAAATTAATCATTGTAATCGAAAATGCGATTACTCAACCAGAAAAACTGCTGGCTCAGAACGGTCAGCAAGATTTGGCTTCCCAGGTGCGATCGCAATTAGAGTCAGTTCTGGAATTGCCACTGAAAGACTTAATCAAAGAAGTTTTGGGTGTGGGAGTGATCGATCTCCTCAGCGATGCCACTTTGGAGACCGGTCGCGCCGGAACGATCGCAATTTTGGAGTCTGCACCTCAAGTTCGCGATGCTACTTCTAAGTCTAAAACTCAACCAGAAGTGGCTGATGGTTGAGGTGGTGGCGGATAATTAGTTCTAAATCCTTGATGTTGAAAGGTTTAGAAAGATATGCAACGCAGCCTGCTTCGAGAATCCGATCCCGGTCTTCTGTTTTTGCTAGTGCTGTGACGGCCACGATCGGAATATGTCTGAGATCCGGGTTTTCTCTGATCCGCTTTACTAATTCTATACCGTCTATATCGGGCAGACAAATATCGAGTACGATTAGGTCGGGAGAGCGCGAGACTGCTGTCGAAAGAGCACTGTACCCGTCCATGGCTCCTACGCACTCGCAGCCGAATAAATCGAGTATTTGCGTCAGCAGCTCTAAGTTATCGTGATTGTCGTCTACAGCCAATACGAGAGGACGCTTGTCAACCGCCAGGTGACCCATATTTAAAGAAGATTCCAAATGCTGATTCCACGTAGGGTAGTTCATAAATCCAGATCGAAAAACGATCGTAAAAGTTGTACCCGAGGCATTCTTCAAGTGGCGCTCGGGCACTTGAAACAGATTGGCTCGTATTTGTAGCTCTCAGATGGCCAGTCTTCGGTCTAACCAGATTGTACAATATGGCTGCGAGTTCTGGCAAAGACTGCACCAGTTGATCGCTCCACAGTATCTCCATAATTTTACTGATCCCCGGGCAAATTGCCAACTTACGCCCTAAGGTTGCGTCAGCTTTGACAACAAGAGGCGATTACTAGGAAAAAGCTTGCTAATAAACTATCCTAGCTTAATTTTTGCTTTGAAGAGTGGCCGCAGTTTTTGAGAATTCCCTCAACATTACACTACTGATATCCTCCGTGTATCTACCTAAAGAAAGATTAGATGAGGCACATAAATTTAACAACTTCCACCTGCTGAGAGATACTTATTTCTCCGGTTTAGATTTCAATGTTTTTAAGTAGTAATTATCGCTAATTAAACCCGTAAAAATATCATTTTTTACTGACTGTTTACCAGATATTAACCTAGGAGATGTTGATGACAATTGCAATCAGAGACGACTTAACTTACCAGAAAGAATTGGTTGAAAGCCCGCCCGCGCGATTTGATGACAACAGAAGCCAGCGATCGCGTGGAAGCCGAACTGCACAAAGAAGTTTTACCTACGGACGACAAAACCCTCCAAACAGAAATAGCTGACCTCTGGAAAGATACGAATCCGCTGGTACGATTGCTAAGCCGGGTGCGTGAGCCTTTGCGCGGGCCTGCACCTTTGGGCATCGATTCCAATTTGTTTGTACGGAGGGTCGAACTAGAAGGCTCACTTCCTTCGGGAGTAAAATCGGAAACTGCGATCGCGGGTGTATTTTCGGCAACGAAGGATGAGTTGTCCCAGGAGCGAATTCAGGAAATAGCGAGCTTTTTGCCGGAGAGAATTCGGGAAATTTGGGAGTCGGCTTAACGGGATATTTCCCAGTATAAATACTGAGCAACCGGTTTACTCTTCCAGCATTCTGCACTCTCAGTCAGAAGCTTGTGCGATCGACCCGCTTTCTAGATTGGTTTGATCGTTCGGACTTTAGTCCGCATCAAAGTCTGTTGAGAAACCCAGTTAGGATCGCAAATTAAATAATTTACACATATTTGTGGGATGGGCGTCCCGCCCGTCTAGAAAGGACGGGCGGGACGCCCATCCCACAAGAACAATAGACCTCTTGCAAAAAAAATCTATGCTATAATAAAAGATTTTCAATTTAATCCCCCTAGAGCTAACTCATAATTATAAATTGCTGATAACAAATTACA